>CAZZLP010000038.1:0-9976 GCA_964654705.1 uncultured Chitinophaga sp. | reverse complement strand
CCTGCTGCAAGGAAAAAGAGTAGCCGTATTTGCCAATCAAACATCTTTGATCGGAAAAGCCCATCTGGTCGACAGCTTGCAAAAGCTGGGAGTCGACATCAGAGTCATCTTTGGACCAGAGCATGGTTTTAGGGGTGATGCCGATGCCGGAGAAAAAGTCGGCAATTACATCGATAAACAAACCGGCATCAATGTCGTGTCGCTCTATGGTGCCAAAAGAAGACCCGATGAAAAAGACCTGAGCGAAATAGATGTGATGATCTTTGACATACAAGACGTAGGTGTTCGATTCTACACTTATATCTCTTCGCTCGAGGCCTACCTACAATCGGCCATGGAGTTCAATAAGCCGTTGATTATACTGGACCGACCCAACCCGAACGGATTTTATGTGGATGGCCCGGTACTGGATCTGTCCTACCGCTCTTTTGTAGGAATGCAACCCATCCCCATCGTCTACGGTCTTACCATTGGAGAATATGCCAGTCTGCTGTTGGGAGAGAACTGGATTCAAAAACACAATGAGTATAAAAAAGAAACGGCAAAAGAAGAGGTCAGCGCAGCAGTGGCCGCTCCGATCGCCGCGGCAGCGGTAGCAGCATCGCCCATTGCCTTGGACCTTGTATCCGAGAATGCTTTACCGATGGTCTCCAAAAGCTGTGACGACGAATCGGTCCATCAGAAGTTAATCGAACAGGGCGGTTTTTCGCTGATCGTGATCTGCTGTAAAAATTACACGCACCGCTCCCTGTATGAACCTCCTGTAAGACCCTCTCCCAATATTCCCAACCTTCAGACCATGTACTTGTATCCCTCTACCTGCCTTTTTGAAGGAACCGCATTGAGCGAAGGAAGAGGAACCGATAAACCCTTTATGCTTTTTGGCCATCCCGCGCTGCCCAAACAATTGGTAAAATTTACCCCGCAACCCAACGCGGGCGCCAAGAACTCTAAGCACTATGGTAAGCTTTGCTACGGATGGGACCTGAGCGGCACCCCGAAAGAAGTGCTGGCCAAGACCAAGGGGCAGATTCAACTAAAGTGGCTAATAGAGGCCTACCGCCTGTTTCCTGAAAAGGACAGTTTCTTTCTACTGCCAAAATCAGGCGATATGAAAGGCTCGTTCTTTAATAAATTGGCAGGCAATAATGAGCTGTGGCAACAAATTCGAAAAGGCCTCTCAGAAGAAGAGATCAAAAAAAGCTGGCAGCCAGCCTTGCAGGAATACAAGGCCATCCGAAAAAAGTACCTGCTCTACGAAGACTTTGAGTAACGGTCGAGCCCCCGCTTTTTGTTACATTCGCAGCCATGAATGACTATCGCTCACTGCGTATTGTTTTTATGGGTACCCCCGCCTTTGCCGTGGCCAGTCTTGATGCCCTTTGCAAAGCCGGTTGTCATATTGTGGGAGTAATAACTGCACCCGACAAACCAAAGGGGCGTGGTCTTACGCTGCAACCTTCTGCCGTAAAAACCTATGCTGTCGAAAAGGGGCTTCCGATCTTACAACCCGTCAAACTAAAAGATCCCGATTTTTTGCAAGCCTTGGATAACTGGAAGGCCGACCTGCAAGTAGTGGTAGCCTTTCGGATGCTCCCCGAAGTAGTCTGGAATCGTCCCCGCCTGGGCACCATCAATCTGCATGGATCGCTACTGCCACAATACCGAGGGGCTGCTCCCATCAATTGGGCTATCATGGACGGCAATAAAGAAACCGGTGTTACAACCTTCTTACTGCAACAGGAGATTGATACCGGACAGATTCTTTTAAACACCCCGATCGAGATCGGTCCGGACGAAACGGCCGGCGAATTGCACGACAAGATGAAAGAGATCGGTGCGGCCCTGCTGGTAAAAACCGTACAGCAATGGGCCGATGGGTCGATAGCGCCCATACCACAATCCGATGTGACTGCTGCCGACCTTCCGCTTCGACAGGCCCCCAAACTAACCAAAGAGACCGGACAGATCGATTGGAATCGATCGGCCCTTGCCATTCACAACTTAGTGAGAGGGCTAAGCCCCTCTCCTTGTGCTTATACCCGGCTAAACGGAAAACTGTTAAAGATCGTTCGTGCTAGACCGCTTTTGCAAGAGCGATCACTTCGTTCGGGTCAAATAGCCACCGATGAAAAAACTTATTTGCATTTTGGATGCGGAGAGGGCGCTTTGGAGATCTTGTGGCTACAACTGGAAGGAAAAAAGAAAATGCCCGTTATCGAATTTCTAAAAGGTTACCGTTTCGAAGAAGGTCTTTCGTAAAGCATCATTATTGGTGCATGGAATAAAGATAGAATTGGTCGTTATCGATAAAAAGATATCGATCTATTTATCTTGACTTTCTTTGAGAATACGAAGTTCCTTTGGATAATAATTATTGATACGACCCGCAAGTGCATTGATCCATCCCAACGTAAAATGCTGGTAGGTGACCACCTTCCACCCTTTTGATGCTTCGCCCATCGAAAAAGGTTTTCGTTGCAAAAAACAGATTGCATCGGCGAGCGGCAGTTCATTCAAAACAACATTTCCCGCCAACTGTTTGCTTTGTGCCAGCGCATGATCGGGAACCAGCTTATCGCGTAGCAGCTGACCCACCCGAACTCCTGAGTAGAGCACATTCAATACCGAAAGACAGGCTTGCCATTCACTACGAAAAATGGCCGGCCAGGCATAGATGGTCTGCTGCAACGAAAAGTAATAACTATCCTCTTTTTTGATCCAGGCCTCTGCCACAGCTTGCTCTTTTTTTCCCAATGGCGATAACTCCTTTGCCGCTCGAAGCGAAAACTCCATGTAGGCACCGGACGGCTTTTGCAGACAACAACAATAAAATCCTTCGCCCTTTGTTTTGTCGGGCCAACAGCGATAACCCGGGTCGGTCTTGGTGATGTTCCAACTTGCTTGTACACTGATCTCTCTTGGTACTGCCCCGCATTCTTCCATAAGCCATGTTGCGATGTTCTCGTTCTCCTCTGGCGAATAAGAACAGGTGGCGTAGAACAAAATACCACCCGGTCGAAGGGCCTTCCAGGCGGCCAATAATATACGTTGCTGTCTTCGGGCGCAGTGCGTAACGGCCGCTGCGCTCCAATGCTTGATTGCTTCCGGGTCTTTTCTGAAAAGACCACTTCCGCTACAAGGGGCATCCACTGTAATCCAATCAAAATAATTCGGGAGCGATCGAAACTGTTCAGGATCGTTATTGGTTACCATGGCATTTTGGGCGCCCCAGCGAATCAAGTTATCACGAAGTACGAGTGCCCTCGAACGGATCACCTCATTGGCGATCAAAAAACTATTAGCCGGCAAAAGCGAGTACAAGTGCGTGCTCTTTCCTCCCGGCGCTGCACAAAGATCTAATACGCGCAACGAACGATCCGCTGGCATTAGTTGTGTAAAAGCCTGTTCCAATAACATACTGCTGGCCTCTTGCACATAGTAACAGCCTGCATGAAACAAGGGATCGAACGTAAACGAAGGACGTTGTGGCAAATAATACCCATAGCGAGACCATTGAACCGGTAACAGCTGCGCGTCTATAGAGGGCATTTTTGCAGGATTGTATCGAATAGAGGTGGGTTGCGCAGCATCCTGATGGGCCTGCAAAAAACCAGGACAATCAAAGCCGGTGGCATTTGAAAGTTGATCGAGTAACGCTTCGGGAGGCAGCACTAACTATTCTTTACTTCGGTAATCAGGTCTTGCAGCACTTTTTTGGCGTCGCCGAACAACATCGAAGTCTTGGGTCTGAAAAAAAGATCGTTTTCTATGCCCGCATAGCCGGGCTTCATGCTGCGTTTATTAACAATCACGTGTTTGGCCAACTCCACATCCAGGATAGGCATTCCGTAGATCGGCGAACTTGGATCGGACTTGGCGGCCGGGTTGACCACATCGTTGGCTCCCAGTATCAAGACCACATCGGTCGATGCGAATTCTTCGTTGGCTTGTTCCATTTCGAGTAATTTTTCGTAAGAAACATCGGCCTCCGCCAACAATACATTCATGTGTCCCGGCATACGACCGGCCACCGGATGTATCGCATAGCCCACCTCAACCCCTTTTGAGGTAAGTAATTTTTCGAGCTCGTGACAGGCGTGTTGCGCTTGTGCTACCGCCAATCCATAGCCTGGTACGATCATGACCTTATTGGCATAACTCATTACCACGGCGGCATCGGAAAGCGAGATCTCTTTGTATGTCCCTTGCGACTGCCCGCCCGAGGCAACGGCCGCATTACCACCAAAAGATCCGATCAGCACATTGACCAACGAGCGATTCATGGCCTTACACATCAATATCGTCAGCAGCGTTCCGGCCGCACCGACCAAGATACCACCGGTCAGCATCACCTTGTTGTCGTACAAGAATCCGCCGCAGGCAGCGGCCACACCGGTAAAGGAATTGAGCAGTGATATTACAACCGGCATATCGGCCCCTCCTATGGGAAACACAAAAAATATACCGTATAGTATCGACAAGACGAAGATCAGATAAAAGAGCAACAACGCGTTGGCGGGCAATGCAACGATCAGGTATGTTGCCAGCCCCAGAATCAACAAGAGCAACCCGATGTTGAAAGCCTGCTGGCCACGAAAAGAGAAATCCCGAAGCGAACCATTGAGCTTTCCCCAAGCGATCATACTACCCGCAAAAGATACCGAGCCAATAATGAGTCCCAGCAAAATGATCAGTAAGAACCCCTGCACGGCAGATGGCCCCACCAACACCAGTAACAAACCCGACAGGCTGTCCAGGTGCATCAGATGATCGAACTCCACGATGCTAATGAGTGCCGCACAAGCGCCTCCCATACCATTAAAAAGACTCACCATCTCGGGCATAGCGGTCATTTTGACCTTACGGGCGGCAAGCGTGCCCACCATCGATCCAATCAGCAGTCCCGCAAAGATCCATCCGTGATTATGCAGCGATTCCCCCTCGTGGCGGTATAAAAAAATGGTACCGAAAATAGCGATCGTCATACCGGCTGCAGCAACCGCATTTCCCCTTCGGGCAGTAGTAGGATGCGACAGCATCTTAAGCCCCACGATAAAGGTAACGGAGGCCAGCAGGTAGATAAAGGAGAGGATAGTTAATTCCACAATAATGCTATTTAAGTCTTAGGAGGATTTTTTCTTTTTGCTGAACATCTCCAACATCCGATCAGTGACCACGAACCCTCCTACCACATTCAACGTTCCGAGCACTACGGCCAAAAATCCCAAGGCCAGTGCCAAGTAATTATTGGCCTCGGCCTTGCCCATAACGATGATGGCTCCGATAATTACCACTCCGTGAATGGCATTGGCACCGCTCATGAGCGGGGTGTGCAATACACTCGGCACGCTACCGATCACTTCGATCCCCACAAAGATCATAAGCACCACGATGTAGATCATTGCCTGGTGCTCATGTATCCAATTAAATACAGAAGACATACTTTTTTATTTTAGACGTTCGTGCAAGATTTGTCCCTGGTGAGTAATACAGCATCCTTTTACCAACTCGTCTTCCCAATTAAGTTGTAACCCACCCTCTTTGCTCAAGATCAACTGCAAAAAGTTGAGGATATTTTTTCCGTATAACTTGCTCGCATCGGCGGGCATGGTACAGTACAGCATAGAATTACCAATAATAGTTACCCCGTTTTGCTGAATGGTCTGGTTGTTTTGAGTATAGGGCGTATTGCCTCCGGTCGAGGCGGCCAGGTCTACGATCACCGTGCCGCTGCGCATCGCGGCGATCATAGACTCGGTAATAAGAAGCGGTGCTTTTTTACCGGGTATCTGTGCGGTGGTAATGATAATGTCGGCCTTAGCTGCGGCGGCTCCTATGCGCTCACTTTGACGTTGCAGGTAATCGGCCGATTGCTCGACCGCGTAGCCACCGGCCTTGCTGGCATCGGCAGCTCCCTCTACCTCTATGAATTTGGCACCCAAACTCATTACTTCTTCTTTGACCGCAGGGCGCGTATCGAACACTTCGATAACAGCCCCTAACCGCTTGGCCGTGGCAATCGCCTGCAGACCTGCTACACCTGCCCCCAAGATCAGGACCTTGGCGGGAGCAATACTACCGGCAGCGGTCATGAACATCGGAAAATACCGGCTATAGGTGGTGGCAGCCAACAGCACGGCCTTGTATCCTGCAATATTGGCTTGTGAACTTAGAATGTCCATAGATTGTGCCCGGGTGGTACGAGGCAGCATATCGAGCGAAAAACAAGTCACGTGGTGAGCGGCAGTCGCCACCACCCACTCCTTTTGAAAAAGAGGTTGGTAAGCCCCCACGATAACTTTACCCTGCAAGGCGGGTAATTGTTGCAACGAGGGTGGATGGATGCACAGCAACAACGAAGATTGCCCGATGACCTCTTGCGCAGTCATTACACGGGCGCCGGCCTTACGATAGGCCTCATCGTCGCAAAAGGCAGCTTGTCCCGCACCTTGTTCTACCACCACCTCTACGCCTTTTTTTAGAAGAGCTGCCACCCCTTCGTCTGTAAGAGAGACCCGGGTCTCGGGCATTGATTCGCGCAAAAGGCCAATGACCATAGCTGATAAATTGAAAGGTAAGTGGGGACTAAGGTAGCGATTAAAAACGGATGGAGAAATGGCGAACTTCTTTAAATTCTTCTTTAAAAAAGACAAGCCCGAATTGAAAAAGATCGATCGTACAACGCACTTCGGGATGTTGCTTGATGGTTTGCCAAGCCGCTTTCATGGCAGGACTCCAATAAATATCGTCTATGATAAAGACAGAATCAGGCCTTTTTTTTGTAAGCAATTGCTCAAAGTAGCGAAGGGTCGGTTCTTCTTGATGATTGCCGTCCAAAAATACCAGATCGACACTCGAAAGCTGCGACAGCAGCGCCGGCAGCGCATGGTCGAAATGGTCGGTAATAAGCTGGATGTTACGCAGCTTCCACCGTTCGAAATTTGATGCTGCCGTTGCAGCGATCGCCTGGTTGCCCTCTACCGTAAAAATGGATGCCGAAGGGCAAGCCAACGAAAAAAAGGCAGTGCTAAGCCCCAGCGAAGTGCCCAGCTCGACCACACCATCGGGCTGATAATAGTTAGCGATCCGATACAGTAATTTGGCTGCTCGTACCGGTTTAGCGACCCGCCGGGCCAGATCGGACACGCTCCGAAAAGACCGATCCGGGGCCGTTGCCGAACCGGCCCCCAGTTCTACAATGGGCAGGATTGTTTTGTCTTGGCAAAGCTCCTTTCGCCAGCCATACCATGTTTGGTAATCGGGGTAATAAGTCATATCGCCGAGTACCTCACGAGCAAAACGGTAAGTAAACGGAGAATGAATACCGTGTCCACTAGCCGGATTTGATCTTGAGTAAAATTGAAAATAATCTACACAAGTATTTAAAAAAGAACGCATATAGATATTTTAAATACGCTCCCAGGTCTCAAAACAATAATTGAATGCATTCTTACCATCCGCTTCCTGTCTTATTTGCTGCGACAGCCTGAACTGTGCGGGATCGGGAGGCAGAAAAAAAGTATCGGCATCGGGTTCGGCCGCCACACGGGTCAGGTAGATGCGGGAGACCATGGGCAAAAAAAGCTGGTAGACCTCCCCACCGCCGATGACCATTACTTCTTTGGCAAATACCGAGCGGGCTGCCTGCAACGCCTCATCGGGCGTACCCACCACCGTTACCAGCTTATGACTGGCAGACCAGTCCTTGCTTCTGGTCAGCACAATATTGGTTCTACCTGGCAAGGGACCCGATAGTGACTCATACGTCTTGCGCCCCATAATGATGGGCAGCCCCCAGGTAAGATTTTTAAAATGTCGGAGGTCCGCAGGCAGTTGCCAAGGGAGTTTTCCTTCTTTTCCAATGGCATTATTGGATGCGGCGGCGACTACCAGCGATACGGTCATTCGGAGTGTATTGGGTACAAATGTATATGCTTCTTGCCGCTATACCGCCACAGGAGCCTTAATAGCAGGATGGTGCTGGTAGTTGAGCAAGGAGAAATCTTCGTACCGAAAAGAAAAAATATCCTGGACCCCCGCGCTCAGTTGCAAGGTGGGCAGCGGGTAAGGCTCTCTGCTTAATTGCAACAGCACTTGCTCGCGATGGTTGTTGTAGATGTGTACGTCGCCAAACGTATGAACGAAGTCACCGACATCCAGGCCGCATACCTGAGCGATCATGTGGGTCAGCAATGCATACGATGCAATGTTAAACGGGACCCCCAAAAAAACATCGGCACTGCGCTGGTAGAGCTGACAACTGAGCTTTCCGTTAGCCACATAAAACTGAAACAACGCATGGCAGGGCATCAATGCCATTTGAGAGAGATCGGCCACGTTCCAGGCACTGACAATCAACCGCCGGCTATCTGGATTGGTTTTTATTTGCGTAATGACATCGGTGATCTGATCGACCACTTTTCCATCCTTTCCCTCCCAACTGCGCCACTGCTTTCCGTACACCGGCCCCAGCTCTCCCTGCTCATTGGCCCACTCATCCCAAATACTGACCCCATTTTCTTTCAGATAGGCAATATTGGTTTCTCCCTTCAAAAACCAAAGAAGTTCGTAGATGATGCTTTTTAAATGAAGTTTCTTGGTCGTGACCAGCGGAAATCCTTCTTGCAGGTTGAACCGAAACTGGTAGCCAAATACACTTTGTGTACCCGTGCCGGTGCGGTCGGTCTTTTGAACGCCATTTTCTAAAATATGCCGAAGCAGCTGGTGATACTGTTGCATACCGCAAATTAAGCCGAATGCCTTCTTCTGTCCAACTCTTTTTGGATCAGTCCGAGTTCACGCCCGGTTTGCCCTTTTACAGAAGTATTTTCTTGTGCCCGACGCATCAGGTACGGCACCACATCGTCGATGGGTCCGAAAGGAAGGTACTTACTGACACTGGCTCCTGCTTTAGAGAGATTGAACGTGATATTGTCGCTCATGCCATAGAGCTGACTCCAATGAATATGGGGATGCTGAAGTGAAAGTCCTTTTTGCTGCAGCAGCTGTGCGGCCAAGAGGTTACTGTGTTCGTTGTGCGAGGCCACCACCAAGGCGATCCGGTCAATATGGTCAACGCAAAAACGCAGGGCCTGGTCGTAATCCCGATCGACCGCCTGCTTGTCGACATGAATGGGAGAAGGATACCCCTGTTCGAGCGCTCGCTTGCGTTCTTTTTCCATATAAGCTCCCCTGACCAGCTTTACGGCCAGTATATAATTCTTCGCAGCGGTGATCGCCGCAGCATCCTCTAAGAAACAATAGCGGTCGTGCCGATACAACTGTATCGTATTATACACGACGGGTACATCCGAATTGAATCGTTCCATCATCTGCATGGCCAGTGCATCGATAGGCTCCTGTACCCAACTTTCTTCGGCATCGATAAGCAGTTTTACCTTTTGCTTGGCAGCCCGTTGGCAGAGGTGGAGTACGCGATCATATACCTTTTGCCATTCGGCCCTGGCAGCAGTGTCCAACTCTTTCAGCATACTGTGATACCGTTCCAAGATACCGCCTGGCTGTGATACCATTAGCCGATGCAACTGCTCCAAGAGACCAAATCGTGCAAAACCCGTTACCTTGATGCTCATAGAAGGGATAGAAGAAACAGCAGTGGCGTAATCGATAACCCGGCTAAACTCCAACACTGCATGATCAAAGTTCTCTTCGCCTTCCTTACCCTCTACCCCGTAATCCAATATTACCTGAACACCATAGCGATCGAGCGCAGCGGTGACCGTCTTGGTGTCCTCCAAGGTCTCTCCTCCCACAAATTGAGCAAATAATGTATTTCGCAATAGCCCTTTGATCGGAAGCCCCGCACGAATGGCCCAGGGCGTCAGTCTCGTTCCCAATGAAACCAGCCACGGAAAAGACATGAGCGAAAAAAGAAAGCGGGCTTTTTTTAGCGATGCGTCAGATTTATATTCAAAAGCGTACTGGGTATTTTCAAAAGAGATCGGCAGTTCTG
>CAZZLP010000037.1:0-10157 GCA_964654705.1 uncultured Chitinophaga sp. | reverse complement strand
GGGAACGTTCTCGCACCGTCATGCCATACTGCGCGATGAGCAAACCGATCGACCTTACAACCGGCTTTCACGATTGCCCGGAGCGTGTGGGGTCTTTACGATCTATAACTCTTTACTGAGTGAATACGCCGTATTGGGCTTTGAGTATGGCTACGCATTAGCTAATCCCGGTGCCCTGGTGGTATGGGAGGCGCAGTTCGGCGATTTTGCCAATGGGGCACAAACGGTCATCGATCAGTTTATTGCGGCCGGCGAGCAAAAATGGAACCGCATGAACGGGGTTACGTTGTTGCTTCCTCATGGCTACGAAGGACAAGGGCCTGAACACAGCAGCGCCCGTCTGGAACGTTTCTTGCAGCTGGCAGCCGAATTCAATGTGGTAATTACTAACATTACCACCGCAGCGAATTTCTTTCATGCCCTTCGCCGACAACTGTCTTGGTCGTTCAGAAAACCCCTCATCAATTTTTCTCCTAAAGCCAATCTTCGATTGCCGGGCTCTTACTCGCCTGTCAGTGACTTTACAGAAGGAGGGTTCAACGAAGTGCTCGACGATTCGAATGCCCGGCCCGAACAGGTAAAAAAAGTATTGTTTTGCAGTGGCAAGATCTATTTTGAATTAGAGGAAAGAAAGCGACGCGAACAACGAAACGACATGGCCATTGTAAGGTTGGAGCAGTTGTATCCCTTACCCATTCAGCAACTCGAAAAATTGCACCAGCGTTACGGACAAGCCGTGTGGTATTGGGTGCAAGAAGAGCCACAGAACATGGGAGCGGCCTCGTTCTTGAAAATGAATTGCAGGACCATTCCCTTTGGCGTCATTAGCCGGCAACCCTCTGCTTCGACGGCTACCGGGTATCAAAAAGTGCATTTGCAAGAACAGGCCGAGCTGATCGAAACAGCTTTTACGATCTAATCAAGTAAACCGTATGTATGATAGAGATCAAAGTACCCACAGTAGGAGAGTCCATTACCGAGGTGCAATTGCTTCGATGGAATAAGAAGACCGGCGATTATGTAGAGCGAGATGAGGTCATCGCCGAACTCGAAAGCGAGAAGGCTACCTTCGAGGTCAATGCAGAAAAAGCAGGGTTACTCACCACGGCCGCTGCCGAAGGCGACACCTTGCTGATCGGCGACCTGCTGGCCACCATTGACGAAACGGCCGTTGCTCCTGCTACTGTTGCTCCCGCTGCAACGGCTCCAAAGCCTCCGGCACAGGTAACGATTACCGCACCTAAGCCTCCTGCAGTTGGAACAACCACTGCTTCTGCCACCGCTGCTTCAGCTACTGCTGCCCCGGCTACTTTGACAGGAGCTACTGCCGCCGAAGAGATCAAGGCCAGTCCTGTGGCTTCTGCCATTATCGCCGACAAAAAGGTAGATCCCAAAATAGTAAAGCCCACTGGTCCGCAAGGAAAGATATTGAAAGAAGATGTTTTGGCTGCGCTGGCTACACCCGGACGGGTGGTGGCGCCGGGTGCCTCACTCAATGAGCGCAATACACGCACCGAAAAAATGAGCAACCTTCGCAAGACGATCGCCAAGCGATTGGTAGAGGCGAAAAATGGCACGGCCATGCTTACCACGTTCAACGAGGTAGACATGACGGCTATCATGGAGGTGCGGTCTCGGTATAAAGAGAAATTCAAAGAGATACACGGGGTCAATTTGGGCTTTATGAGCTTTTTTGCCAAGGCTTGTTCGATCGCCCTTACGGAATGGCCTGCTGTCAATGCATCGATCGATGGCGACCAGCTCTTATACCACGATTATACCGACATCAGTATTGCCGTTAGCACCCCACGCGGGCTTACGGTACCGGTAATGCGTAACGTGGAAAGCCTCGGTATGGCAGCAATCGAAAATAAAGTAATAGAATTGGCGGCCAAGGCCCGCGATAGTAAGTTAACGGCCGAAGAACTGACCGGAGGCACCTTTACCATTACCAATGGTGGGGTCTTTGGATCGCTGATGAGCACGCCTATCATCAATACTCCTCAAAGCGCGATCTTGGGCATGCATAAGATTCAGGATCGCCCCATGGCCATTAACGGGCAGGTGGTTATTCGTCCAATGATGTACTTGGCACTCAGTTACGATCATCGTATTATCGATGGCCGCGAATCGGTGGGTTTTCTGGTGCGGGTAAAAGAGCTGCTCGAACATCCCGATCAATTACTGATTGGCAAAGACCCGGTCAAAACGCTGCTCGAGATTTGAGTCGTTACCATGCATATTTAAACAAGGCTGTTGCGATCTTGAAAGCATACAAGGGGCAAGAGCCTTTTTCTGTTTTTTGCAAGCAGCAGTTCTCACTCGATCGCAAAATGGGGTCGACCGATCGCAAGTACGTTCGTCATTATTGTTACTGTTATTTTAGGATGGGTAAGGCTTTGCCGCTGCTTGCTACCGATGAGCGGGTGTTGATTGGAGTTTTTTTATGCAGTAAAAAATCCGACCCCTTACTGGCACTCCAAAAGCCTGCATGGAATGAGCAGGTCGAGAATACCGTCGTAGCGAAGCTCGATCAACTTTTTGACAGCTATGGCGATCTGCTGCAACAAGCCTTTCCCTATCGAGCGTTGCTCAGTGCCGCCCTCGATAAGGATAATTGGCCGCTATCACTATGGGAACAGCCTTCTTTATTCATTCGACTACGGCCAGGCAAGGAGCAGCAGGTTATGAGTGCCTTGCAGGAGCAGGGCATATTTTTTGAACCGGTCGAAGAGCAAACACTCTCTCTTCCGGCAACCACTTCGTTAAGCAGCTGGCCCGGCATCAACCGTGATTTTGTTATACAAGATCTTTCTTCGCAGCGGATTGGCTCGCTGTTAACGGAGCTTCGTACTGTTGCGATAAAATCGATCTGGGATTGTTGCGCTGCCAGTGGCGGAAAGTCGATACTGGCTACCGATACGTTAGGCCCGATACCCATTACCGTATCGGATAAGCGCAGCTCTATTTTACAACAACTGCAGCATCGGCTGACACAAGCATTGTTAACCGATTACCGGTCGTTCGAGTTGGACCTTACTAAGCCGTTGCCTTCGCATTTTGACGGTACGTTCTCATTGATCTGGGCTGATGTTCCTTGCTCTGGCAGTGGTACCTGGTCAAGAACCCCGGAGCAACTTTATTTTTTTAGCGACACTACGTTGTTTGACCTCCAGTCGTTACAGCGATCGATACTGCATACGGCGCTTTCCAGATTGCAACCCGGCGGATACTTGCTTTATTCTACCTGTTCGGTTTTTGCACAAGAGAACGAAGTGCAGGTGGCGTGGTTAGAAAAAGAAGAAGGGCTTTGCTGTGTGCGACAACAACTTTTTGACGGAAGCGCGCTGCGGGCAGATACATTGTACGCAGCCCTTTTGCAAAAGCCGGTTTAGTTTTTAATAAGGGGTATCGATCCTATTTTTTTATTTCCGTCCCATACGGTAACCAGGTAGCTCCCCACTGGGTAGCTGCTCAAGGTAATATCCGAGCTGCTAGAGGGGGAGCGCAGTGGAACGAAGTATCTTTTCAATGTTCTTCCTAATTGGTCGGTGATGGATACTTGTAATTGCGTGTTGGTGCCGGCATAGGTAACGACCAATCGGGTGCTGTTGGTAGCCGGGTTGGGAAAAAGTTGAATCTGCGCCGGCAATGTGCTAAGACAACTGCTGAGCAGTACAACCTGTGCGCTGTCGATGAGCACCGAACGCTTACTCGCGGCAGCGGTGTCGATCCATTGTACCACCCGGTATTTTACCGTGCCGGTAAGTATCGTTTGTAGCGGATCACTGTATTGATAGTTGCTGTTTCGAAGAATCGTTCCGGCGGCGGGCGTAATTTGCTGAAGAGTGGTGTAGTTGGTTTCTCCGGGAAGCATTCGCTGTATTTCGTAGCGCATGTTCGCTACATCTTTACTCTTCCAGCTAAGGGCAACGGTGCAGTTGTTAAGTTGAGCACTGACCGTGGCATACGCTGCCAATAACCAGCTAAAGGCCTGTTGCAGGTCGGGAATACCGTATCCCATTCTGTCATCGGGGTTTGCATAGCGGCTACCGGATCTTTTGAGCGCCTCGGCGATCTTCATGTTGTTGTATTCGGGAAATCCCTGCCACAAGCAAGCACCCAGGCCGGCCATGTTGGGACAAGCGAATGAAGTGCCGTTGGCAGTTCCAATGTTGTTGCTGGGTCCTTGCACCACCGCCGCGACTCCCACCGATGCAAGGTCGGGTTTGATTCTTCCTCCGGGGGCCGGGCCGTAACTCGAAAACGAACCCACGATACCTTGTGTATTGACGGCACCGATGGCCAGCACGCTGTCGCCGTCTGCAGGCGTAACTATGTTGCGCCATGCCGTATTGCCTTCATTACCCGCAGAATTAAATACCAGCAATCCTTTTTTGGCTGCCAGATCTGCGCCTCGTACCGAGAGGGTCGTATTGCCATTGAGTTGATTGTAGCTGTAGTTGAACGCCGGATCGTCAAAATCGTAATAGCCCAGCGAAGAAGAGATCAGGTCTGCTCCAATGCTGTCGGCTCTTTCTGCGGCACATACCCAATTGAATTCCTCTATCGGATACTCGGAGTTTACGTCTTCGGTTCTGAAAAGATGAAAAGAGGCTTGTGGGGCCTTACCAACAAATTGTCCGGGAATATTCGCTGCGATGGTAGAGAGGCACTGCATGCCATGCGGATGATCGTCACTGACCGTGGCGTTGCGCGCTATAAAATCCCAGGTGCTCAAGATCTGCCCGTTTCGGTTGACGCTGTCAAAGGCACGCAGGCTGTTATAACTAAAAAATCCTCCGTCCAGAACGGCGATCTGTATCCCTTGCCCCCGAAGTCCGATATTATGTAAAAAATCACCTTTGTGTAGTTTGATCTCGGCCGCAGCGCTGGCTCCATAGCTATAAAAATCGCCATTGATCTTTTGCAGATCGGCCCCCGCATCTTGGAGCGGGGTAATTAGTTGGCTCTCGATGAATTTATCACGGATACGCCCGTCCATGCCTCGTGCTGCCAGACCGGCCGTTGATTGAACGAATGGAAGTTGTTGTACCGCGGTAAGCGCTGCGCTGCCGGTGATCTGAATACAAACGGCATTGAGCCATTTGGAGACATTGAGTAGGGTAACACCACTAATGGCTCGCAGAGCGTTGACGTAGGAGGTGGTAACGGGTAAATCGGTACTGTCCAGATTTAATTGCTGGTTAGCTCTTCGCTGCAGGGCTCTGGCCGATAAAAAGGCAGAAGGGGTACCAAGCGAAAATGTATTTCCGCCTTTGTTTCTGAGCCAGACGATGTGCCGTGTATATTGGGCCTCTGCCGCAGAGACCGAGAGCAGTAAAGTCAAGCTGCAGTACAGGCCCAGCCGAACCAGATTATTCATACCCTAAAGTTAAGAAGCCTTCCGGTTAGTTGTGATCTACCATCCATTGTCTTATGCCGAAACCTGTCCGATAGGGGCCACCGCTGCCGCCGGTATTGGGTTGATACTCCCAACACTCCAATTCTCTGTATACAAGACCTATGCCCATCGAAAAACGTTCTACCGCACGATTGCGAAAGGCATAGGTGGTGATTTGCAAGACAGGGACATTGAATTGCTCATCGACTTGCTCCACGCTGATCACTTGTTGGTAGCTTTTATTACGAAAAGAAAAAGTGCCGGCATTTTCGATACACCGATAGCTCCAGGCATGCATATTGTCGTCGTTGCTGAATGTATAGTTGGGTTCAAAGGGTTGGTCGGGTAAATAGCGATTTCCTTTCCAGCTGTATCCGCTCACCAAAGGCTGCTGCAATTTGATGTAGCGGCGATTATCTTCGGTCCACTCCGCTTGTTCGGGGGTTAGTGTGATGGAGAAACTTCCACCAGGCTGCCAAGCGCCCGAGGTCAGGGTGTCATTCACAAAGCGAAGGATCCGGTAAGCCAAGCGGCCGAGGTTATCGGTGTAGACGCTGTCCACGACATGTTTCACTAAACAGCTGCGGGTGGCCGTCTGTCTGCCAAACTGTGGAAACACCAAGGAGTCCGTTCGGTACGTGATGAATTTTCCGGGGGTCAGTACGATCACCTGTTCCAGCGCAAAAGGGTAGGAATTTTCTTTTGAGTTGGAATCGCATCCACTGAGCACCATCAGCGAGCACCACAGTACTGCTGCACAAGGCCAACAAAGAGCAAAAGATATTTTCATGACGCTTTCTACGTCGTTCGTTGAATGATGCCGCCCCCCAATACATCATCGCCTTCATAAAAAACAGCGCTTTGCCCGGGGGCTATTCCTTTGGCAGGCTCAAAGAAGCGCACCTTGCATTGATTGCCCTCGGGGTATAGCGTAGAGAACGTTCCTGCGTCTTTGTAGCGGATCTTGGTCGTGGCTTCCATGCCCTCACTTAATTGTTCGTATTTGATTAGGTTAACCTTGCCCACTTGCATCTCTTGCCGGTCCAGGTCTTGCTCGTCGCCCAGCGTTACGGTATTATTGTCAGGATTTATGTGCGTTACAAATACGGGCTTCCCCAATGCGATATCAAGCCCCTTGCGCTGCCCGATCGTGTAAAACGGATAGCCCTTGTGTTGGCCCAATATGTTACCATGTTTGTCTACGAAACTGCCTCCTGTCACCTTGTTTTCGAGGTCGGGTACTTTTCGTTTTAGAAATCCGCGGTAGTCATTATCGGGTACAAAACAGATCTCGTAGCTCTCTTGCTTTTTTGCCAGGGCAGGGTAGCCAAAGTCATGCGCCATTTGGCGTATCTCCGTTTTCTTGTATCCCCCCAGCGGAAGCAGGGTGCGGCTCAGAAGGTCTTGCTGTAATCCCCATAAAACATAACTCTGGTCTTTGGTAGAGTCGACGGCTTTGCTGATCACATAGCGACCATTATCGTGTTGCCTGATCTTGGCGTAATGTCCGGTGGCGATATGATCGCAGCCCAGCGCATCGGCCCTTTTCAGCAAGGCCCGCCATTTGATATGCGTGTTGCACAGCACACAGGGGTTGGGGGTGCGCCCCGCGATGTACTCTTCTACAAAATTATCGATGACGAAATCGCCGAATTCTTCGCGGATGTCTAAAATATAATGCGCAAACCCGTGCTCTACCGCTGCCTGGCGGGCATCATTGAACGAATCGAGGTTACAACAGCCGGTCTCTTTTTTGCCACCGCCGCTGGCGGCATAGTCCCAGGTCTTCATGGTAATACCCACCACCTCGTAACCCTGTTTATGAAGCATTAGCGCGACAACGGTACTGTCGATGCCGCCGCTCATGGCCACCAGGACTTTTCCTTTTGCGCTCATATTACAAAGATACAATTGTGCTCTGATTTTTGCCAGATACTGCCTATCTTGGCCACTCATAACTCCTTATTATGCGCTATAAAAAAATTCTTATTACGGCACTTTTATTTTGGGGTGCCCTTACTGCTGTTATGGCACAAGAGCTGTCTTACTATCTGCCTGTTGGCTATGACTACAATCCCGCGATACCCAAACCTAAAGAGGTCATTTTTCACGAAGTGGGACAATGGCACATCACACACGACCGACTGGTCATGTACATGAAAGCGCTGGCAGCAGCGGCGCCCGAGCGAATCAAGCTAGAGACCATGGGCTATACCTATGAGGGACGCCCGCAGGTGTTACTTATCATTACTTCGCCCGAAAATCACCGTAACCTCGAAAAGATTCGGTTGCAACATTTGCAACTGAGCGATCCTGTCGCAGCGGCCAGCGTGGCCATCGAAGAGATGCCTTCGGTAGTATGGATCGGTCATTCCATTCATGGTAATGAGCCCAGTGGCTCCAATGCTTCCTTGTTAACGGCCTATCATCTGGCTGCCGCCAGAGGAGCGGCTATCGAAAAATTATTGAGCAACACAATCATCTTGTTCGATCCTTCTTTCAATCCCGATGGATTACAACGTTTCTCTACCTGGGCCAATCAACATAAGAGCAAGAATCTGGTATCCGATCCTAATTCAAGAGAGTTCAATGAAGTGTGGCCCGGCGGACGATTCAATCATTATTGGTTTGATCTTAACCGCGATTGGCTGCCTGCCGTGCACGTCGAAAGTCAAAACAGATTACGTTGGTTTCAGGCATGGAAGCCTAATCTGCTTACCGATCATCATGAGCAAGGCACCAATGCGACTTTCTTTTTTCAGCCCGGTGTTCCTTCGCGCGTAAACCCGCTTACACCCGCCAAAAACCAAGAACTCACGGCAGCAATGGCCAAGTTTCATGCCCATGTATTGGATAGTATCGGTACTTTTTATTTTACCAAAGAGGGATATGATGATTTTTATTATGGAAAAGGATCAACCTATCCCGATATCAACGGGGGAGTAGGTATTTTATTCGAACAGGCCTCGTCTCGCGGTCATTTGCAAGAAAGTTCCAACGGGCTGCTGAGTTTTCCGGCTACCATCCGCAATCAATTCAATACGGCACTCTCTACCCTACAGGGGGCGCTGGCCCTTCGAAAGGATCTGCTCGGTTATCAACGCGATTTTTATAGGCAAGCACCGGCACGGGCTGCTGCACATCCTGTAAAAGCTTATGTGGTCGGTGCCAAGAGAGACCAGCCGCGTATCCGTGAGTTTGCCACGTTGCTTAACCGCCATCAAATAAAAATGTACGCGCTGCCTGCTTCGATGGCCGACGGTGATTTTCAAAAAGACGCCGCGTTCGTAGTGCCGCTCGATCAGCCCCAACACAGTTTAATCCGTACCATCTTTGAACGCACGGCCGATTATAAAGACAGTTTGTTCTATGATATTACTTCTTGGACGCTTCCCCTGGCCATGGGGTTGCAGTCGAAAGAACTGACCACGGTACCTGCTACGCTTACTCCTCTCGATTTGCAAACCGATCTTACCGGGGCCGCTCTAGCGAATCTGAGCGTCACCTCTTCTACCTATGCATTTTTAATGGAGTGGGATAATTTGTATGCGCCGGCTGCACTCTTTCAATTGCAACAACGCGGTATTATGGTAAAAGTAGCTACACAACCTTTTGAGATAGCCGTTGGCAGCACTAACCGCAGGTATGGGTATGGTACCCTGCTGATTCCTGCCTTACAGTCGGGTATCTCCAGAGAAGATCTTGTCAAAGAGCTCAATAGGTTGATCGCCGTTCACAGTGTCGTGATCGCTGCTGTTCAAACCGGTCTCTCCGGAGCAGGCGTAGACTTGGGCAGTGCCAAGTTCGTGACACTAGAAAAACCGCAAGTGGCCTTGCTTACCGGTGCCGGTGTCAATGCCACCGATGCCGGAGAGGTATGGCATCTATTGGATCAACGCATGAACATGCCAGCCTCTCATCTGGAGCCCTCATCTGTCAAAAGAATAGACCTGAGTCGCTACAATGCGATCATTATGGTAGGCGGCAATTACAGTGAACTCGATAAAGACAAGATAAAGTCGTGGGTACAGCAGGGCGGTACGCTCGTTGTTCTTGAAGAGGCGATCAACTGGGCGGTGCAAAGCGGCCTCAGCAATGCCACCTTCAAGAAAGTCAAATCAGCCACCGACAGCACACAGTTCAGAGCATATGAGACCCGCGACGAAGTGTCCGGAGCCCAGCAGGTAAGAGGAGCCATTCTGGGGGCCACTTACGATGCCTCGCATCCGCTGGCTTTTGGATACAACCAATCAGAAGTAAGTCTATTTAAAGCCAACCGGATCTTTATGGAAAAAAGCAAGAATCCTTACCAGACCCCTTTTGTATACGGAAAACAACCCATGCAAAGCGGATGGATGAGCAAAGAGAATCGCGAAGCGGCCGCAGGATCTGCTGCCGTTACCGTTTCTTCGCTGGGTGCTGGCCGTGTTATCAACATTGCCGACAATCCCAACTTCAGGGCCTACTGGTTGGGTGGCAGTAAGTTATTTCTGAATGCGCTCTTTTTCGGTCAGGTCATTGATCTGGGAGGCGCCCGAAATGGGGAATAATTAGTTGTGCACAGTATTGCATAGCCGGGCGATTAGTAGTAGTTTAGTCGTTCAAACCATTTATGTCAATTTAAAAACGAGCACTATGATCAAGATGCAAGTAATCGGAAATTTAGGAAAGGACTGTGTAGTGAACACCGTCAACGGAAAGAACGTTATCAATTTTACCGTGGCGCACACCGAAAAGTATCGGGACAGCCAAG
>CAZZLP010000036.1:0-10202 GCA_964654705.1 uncultured Chitinophaga sp. | reverse complement strand
CTTTAACAGTACTAAGAGCGGGTAAGCTTCTCGGCATTTTCGGCAAACTGAAGAGCTTCGATCAATTCCTGGACCTCTCCGTTCAAAACGGCATCCAGGTTATAGAGGGTAAAGCCAATACGGTGATCGGTAACACGGCCCTGCGGAAAATTATAGGTTCTGATCTTAGCGCTTCGGTCGCCGGTGCTCACCAGACTTTTACGATGACGCGCGATCTCTTCTTCTTGCTTTCGTACCTGTTCTTCGTACAAACGGGTCCTTAACATCTGCATGGCCTTTTCGCGGTTGGCCAGCTGCGATCGCTCGGTCTGACAAACCACTACCGTCCCGGTAGGAATATGGGTCAGCATGACCTTGGTCTCCACTTTGTTTACGTTTTGGCCACCGGCCCCACCACTGCGGGCCGTCTCCATTTTAACATCGGCCGGATTCAGTTCAAAATCCAACTCTTCGGCCTCTGGCATGACGGCCACCGTGGCGGCCGAGGTATGCACCCGTCCACTGGCCTCGGTATCGGGCACCCGCTGAACCCGGTGTACCCCGCTTTCGAACTTGAGGGTACCATACACATCCTCGCCCACTACCTCTAGTTGTACTTCCTTATATCCGCCAACGGTGCCTTCGTTCTCGCTTAGCAAGGCGGTCTTCCATCCTTTGCGATCGCAGTAACGCATATACATTCTGAGCAGGTCGCCGGCAAATAGACTGGCCTCATCGCCGCCGGTACCGGCCCGGATCTCCAAAATGGCATTCTTTTCGTCTTGCGGATCCTTGGGGATCAGCAACTGCCGAATGGCTGCTTCTTGCTGTTCTTTCTGTTGTTCAAGGGCGGGCAACTCTTGCTTGGCCAACTCCCGCAGTTCTTCGTCGCTACCGGCCATGGCCTCTTTATAAAATTCAATATCGTCCAATAACTTTTTGTAGTGCTGATAAGCCACCACAATCCGCTCCAGACCTCTGTATTCTTTACTGGTCTCGGCAAACTTCTTATTGTTACCCACGATCTCGGGGTTAGTAAGGGCTACTCCCAACTGATCGAAACGGGCCTTGATTGCTTCTAATTTATCTAGCATAACTGATTAGGGCAGCAAAAGTAATAAGAATAAATTTGGGGCATGGGGATGCTGAAATTCAAAGCGACACAACTTTTCGACGGCTACCGGATTTTAGAGAACAAAGTGCTCATTACGCGTGCCGACGGAACCGTCGAATCGATCATAGCGGCCAATGAGGCGGGCGAGGATGTACGTGAGCTAGAAGGTATTTTAATGCCCGGTCTTATCAATTCTCATTGTCATTTGGAGTTAAGTCATTTAAAGAATGTGATTGGCCCCCATACAGGTCTTATCGAGTTCTTGTGCGCAGTGGTTACCAAACGAGATTTTCCGGCCGAATTAATTCAAGAAAGTATCGCAAAGGCCGAGCAAGAAATGTACCGCAACGGGATCGTTGGTGTAGGAGATATCGGTAATACCGCCGACACCGCAGCTACCAAATCGACCAGCCGAATCTGCTGGCAGAATTTTGTGGAGGTTCTCAGCTTTACAGACGAGAAGGCTGGCGAAGCAATTACGCACTACCAGAGCCAACTAGCAACCCTATCGGCTGCACTGGCCGGCTCGTCGTTGCCGCATCGGAGCAGTTTGGTGCCGCATGCCCCGTACAGTGTTTCGCCTGCAACGTTTCGTATGCTCAACGAGGCAACGCAAGAACAGGTTATCTCATTACACAATCAGGAGCATCCCGCCGAGAACGATCTGTATAGGCACGGAGGGGGAGATTTTTTAAAACTGTATAACATCTTTGGCCTAAACCGATCACCTTTTCCGGTAACCGGACAAAGCAGTTTGCGGTCGGTACTTCCGTATTTCGACAGAGGACAAACCATCTTGTTGGTGCATAACACGTGTACCACGCAAGAAGAAATAGAATGGGCCGCAGCCTACGCCAAACAAAAAGGCATTCGTCTGCACTATTGCTTATGTATTAATGCCAACTTGTACATCGAAAATAAAGTTCCGCCTGCTGCCCTTCTACATGCGTTAAATGCCCCGGTAGTACTGGGAACCGACAGTTACAGCAGCAACTGGCAACTCAGCGTAGCCAGCGAGATCAAAAGTCTTCAGGAGCATTTTCCGGAGATCCCGCTCGAAACCTTATTGCAATGGGCAACTCTCGGAGGTGCCAAGGCCCTGCAATGGGACGATCGGTTCGGGAGTTTTGAAAAAGGAAAAAATCCGGGGCTCACCTTGCTCGATGTAAAGGCAGGTACTTCGTTGCGCGTGGTTACCCATGCCAATTGATCGTCGATGACGGTCAGTGAGCGATCAAGATTTTAGCTGCTATACAGACAAGCGTTGCTTTTACGATAAGATCTCCTTAAGTACCGGTAAGGTTTTAAGCATTCCAAAATCGTGAATGTGCTGTTGATAATAGCGCTCGATTACTTGTAATAATAAATGACGCAACTCGCGGTTGAACGAAAACTGCTCTAACTCTTCGGGTTGTCTTACCTGTAACAGATCGGCCAGCATTACCGCAACAGGACCGGTAACATAATGAGGATGGCGGGGCTCCTCGTGGCCGAAGACAGAATCGACCAGATCAAAATAAAAAGGGGGATCGTCTTGCCGAACGTTGGACTGACTATCTTGTACCCTCTCTTGTTGCTCTCCTTCTTTGCGAAGACGGGGCAATACCCCGAGAAAATAGGTCAGGTGCAGCGAAAAGAATAACGGAAGATTAGCCAGAACCAAAGGCGTGGCATGGTCGAGTGCCATCAACGCATCTTCGGTAAATGCAAATAAGGGAGTATTCTCTTCTGGTTGTCGCAGGCATTTGGTCAGCAGCTCGACCATAAAGAGCGCTACCGCGTTTTTAGTGATGTCCGAAAAGATGCCTTCGTGCTGTCGGTTCCAATGAAATTCTTTAATGCGTTGCAGCGACTTTCTTTCTTGATGATAGACCACCATATCCAACAAGGCGGCCGGTTGAAACAAATTGGCTCCGCCCTTTCCCTTTTTCGAAGAGGTCCGAACGCTATTTACCAAATAAGACTGCATGCCAAAGCGCTCGGTAAAGACCGATACAATCAGTGAGGTCTCGCCGTAATTGACCGTACGAAGGACGATACCCTTTGTTTTAAAAATGGATGCGCTCATACAAATGCTGCCCTGCAACAATACTATAAAATTGGCCTGCCCGCTCAAAAACATGCCCGGCCCCGACAATTTTGCTTTTCTTTGCACTCTCCATCAACCGACAGGCATATGTGGCAAAAACTGGGTCATTTTATCTTACGATTCCGTGTGGTATTGCTCGTTTTGCTGCTGCTGATTACCGCCGCTATGGGCTTTCTGGCCAGCAAGGTCGAGCTAAGCTATGAGTTTACCCGTGCCATCCCCATCGATAATCCCAAATACCAGGCCTATCAGAATTTTAGAAAACAATTCGGAGAAGATGGTAATCTGCTGGTCTTGGGCATTCAGACCGATCAACTCTTTACACTTGCAACGTTCAAGGCCTACCGCGACCTGCAGTCAAAACTCAAGACCGTCGAGGGCGTCGAAGACATCATCAGTGTTCCCGGCGCCGTGGCCCTCTACAAAGACACGCTCAGCGAAAAATTAAAGGTTCGCCCGGTCTTTACCGATACGATCGCTTCTCAGGCAGCGCTCGATAGTGCGGCTACTCTTTTTGGGCAGCTGCCCTTTTACAAAGGTCTTCTCTACAACCCCGATACCCGGGTGTACCTGATGGGGCTTCGCATCGACAAAGAGTTGATGAATTCAAAAGCACGGGTAGCTGTCATAGATGCTATAGAAGAGGCCGCCGATGCCTTTGCAACAACCACTTCCATTACCGTACACAAGAGCGGTCTTCCGTACATCCGCACCAAAGTGGCCGTGATGATCCAAGAAGAGATGCGCTTCTTTTTACTGGCCTCGGTGCTATTATCGGCGCTCATCTTGCTGGCCTTCTTTCGCTCACTCAGTGCCATGTTGCTTTCTATCGTAGTAGTTGGCATAGGCGTTATCTGGAGTGTGGGCACCCTGCAACTATTTGGATTTAAGATATCGTTACTGACCGCACTGATTCCGCCATTGGTCGTAGTCATTGGCATTCCCAATTGTATTTATTTTCTGAATAAATTTCATGTGGCCTGGAACAAGACCGGTCGTAAAGATGACTCCATTGTATTGATGATCGATAAGATGGGTATCGTAACGCTGTTTTGCAATGTGGCAGCGGCGATCGGTTTCGCGGTCTTTGCCCTGACCAGTAGCCAGATCTTAAAAGAGTTCGGATTGGTGGCAGGTATCAACATCATGGCCCTTTTCTTTATCTCGCTGATCTTTATTCCGGCCGTCCTTAGCTTTTTGCCTCCTCCTAAAACAAGACATACCCGATACCTCGACAATAGCTGGCTCAATAATGGGTTGGCCCGCCTGGAAAGATGGTCGCTACATCATCGCTCATTTATTTATGCAATTACGGGGCTGGTGCTGGCAGTGGCAGTGGCCGGTCTGTTTAAATTAAAAAGTGAGGCCTTTATAGTAGATGATCTTCCGGCATCCAACCAAGTCTATACCGACCTGCGTTTTTTTGAGACCCACTTCAAGGGTGTAATGCCGCTAGAGATTGTGGTCGATACCCGAAAAAAGCAAGGGGTTATCAGAAATATGCGCAATTTGGAGGGCATCGATTCGCTCTCACGTTTTATAGCGCATATTCCCAACATGGCCAGACCGCTCAGCATTGCCGAAGGACTCAAATTCGCACGACAAGCCTTCTTTGATGGAGACAGTCAAAGCTATCTACTCCCCTCTTCGTATGACCTGCCTGCGCTGGCACAATACCTGAGTTTTAAAGACAGCACGACAGCCAATAACGGACTAGCCAAACTGGTGGGTTCCTTTATGGATAGCACCAAAAGTAAAGCCCGTGTTAGTGTTAGCATGGCCGATATCGGCAGTTACCGACTACCCGGTCTGCTCGATAGTATTCAGCAACAGGCCGAGCTGATCTTTAATAAGGATAGCATCGAAGCCCTGAGCGCCACTGCCGAAACCAGGGCCGCTGCGCTGGCCGAAAACGAAAAATGGGGAAAGCGCACTCACCAGATAGTACTGACCGGAAGCAGCGTTACCTTTCTAGAAGGAAGCCGCTTTATTATCAGTGGATTAAAGGACTCGATCTTTTGGGCCTTTTTGCTAATTAGTCTTTGCATGCTTTATTTATTCAGATCATGGCGTATACTGCTTTGCTCGCTGGTTCCGAATATTATTCCGCTGATCGTTACCGCTGGCACCATGGGATGGGTCGGTGTACCGCTTAAGCCTTCTACCGTACTGGTCTTTAGCGTGGCGCTGGGTATTGCCATCGATGTGACCATACGATTTTTGGTCAACTACAAACAAGAGTTGCCCCAATTTCAAAATGACCCCTTTAAGACCGTCATACAAACCATACACAGCACGGGCATCAGTATCATCTATACTTCGCTGGTGCTGATCGCAGGTTTTGTTATTTTTTGCTTCAGCGATTTTGGTGGAACAAAAGCCTTAGGGTGGCTCACTTCGTTGACTCTAGTGGTAGCGACACTAACCAACCTGATCTTACTACCGGCTATGCTGCTTACCATTAGAAAAGAGGGTAAGAAAGGATAAGGTTATCTTTGTGCGTCTTAATTATCACTTTTGGAAAAAAGCAATTTTGTAGACCAGATCAGGATCTTTTGTCGCAGCGGACATGGCGGTGCGGGCAATAAGCATTTTATGCGCAATAAGTTTACCGCACTCGGAGGTCCCGATGGCGGCGACGGAGGCCGTGGTGCCCATATTATTTTGAGAGGCAACAGTAACCTTTGGACATTGCTTCACCTTCGTTACTATAAGAACGTATTGGCCGAAGACGGAGAAAAAGGGGGATCCAACAATTGCCATGGACGCGACGGAAAAGATATTATTATAGAAGTACCCCTCGGAACGATCGCCCGCGATGAAGAGAGTGGAAAGAAAGAAGCCGAAGTGCTCGAGGACGGTCAAGAGATCGTTTGGATGCCCGGCGGAAAAGGCGGTTTGGGTAATTCTCATTTTGCAACCCCCACCAACCAAGCTCCCGAACACGCACAAACCGGACTTCCTGGTGTAGAAGGATGGAAGGTCTTAGAGTTGAAAGTGCTGGCCGATGTGGGGTTAGTGGGGTTTCCGAATGCCGGAAAATCGACTCTGCTGTCGGTCATTACGGCAGCTAAACCCAAGATCGCAGATTATGCGTTCACTACCCTCACGCCCAACCTTGGCATGGTAGCATACAGAGATGGCCGCAGCTTTTGTATAGCGGACCTGCCCGGCATTATCGAAGGGGCTGCCGAAGGTAAAGGACTGGGGCATCGTTTCTTGCGCCATATAGAAAGAAACGCTGCTTTGCTGTTTTTGATACCCGCCGACAGTACCGATCATAAAAAAGAATTTGAGATCTTGATACATGAACTTGAAAAGTACAACCCCGAACTATTGCACAAGCAATTGGTGATCGCGGTCAGTAAAAGCGATATGCTCGATCTGGAATTAAAAAAGGCCATTGCCGCCGAGCTACCCGAAGGCATCCCGCATGTCTTTATTTCTTCTGTTACGCAGCAAGGATTGGTCGAATTAAAGGACCTGCTATGGAAGATCGTCAACGAACCCGTAGCCCCATGACGCAGCATTGCTTTTTTTGCCAGCAAGAGATAATACCGGTTCATGTACATGGCCACTACCAATGCCCGGTTTGTCATACCAATATAATGCCCTGCTGCGATGGAGATAATTGTGACACCAATCTGCTGCTAAAAAGTTCCTCAATAGGTACGACCGACCGTATCGCAGGCGGCCTTGAGGAGTGAGTTGGCATCGGGAGCATCCTGCCATTTTTCCCAGAACATTACACCGCCCGCAATATCCTTTGCCAGCTTTGCTTTTCGCTTGACCGTAAATTGTCCGTTGTAATAGATTGTATAATTCGAGAACGAACCAGCGGTAACCACCGCCGAGTCGAGTTGCGCATTGCCCCCCTGCGATAAAATATTTCGGTACGAGAGTACCGTATTGGTCTGGGTAATGCCCGAGGGTCTTCCATAGGCGGGTACACCCAAGATCGCTTTAGCAGCGGGCATACCGCGCGTGGTAATCCAATACTGCAAACAGGTTTGTGCCAAAGCAAAGTCGCTATGATGTCTGAAGGGCACGGTCGTACTAAAATCATCGTAAGCCATGATATTGAAAAAATCGACGACCGGAAAAACCTCATTTCGGATCGCATCGCGAATACTCCCCGCATATTTTCCCGCTGTAATAGCGCAAGAAAGATAGTACCGACCATCCCGGTGCAACGAATCGGCAAGCTCTCGCATTAGTGCGGTAAATGTAACATCGGTGCCATCGCTGGTGCTGGGAAATTCCCAATCTACATCGACCCCGTCCAGTTGCTGTGTACGTACTACCGTCATTACATCGCGAATAAAATTCGTGCGGCCCGTAGCCGAAGAGGCCATGTTCTTGAAGTTGGTCTTGCCATCACCGGTACCATCATTGATACCCAACAATATTTTTGCGTTATTGGTCTTGGCTTTGGCTGCAACGGCTGCCAACGATGCGGTACTGCTGGCAGGCGCTGCCAATGAGCCGGTGCCATTGACCTGATAAAAGGCATACACCACCATATTGGTCATTTTAAATTTTACATCAGGCACATCGGCCAATGCCCGATATGAAGGAAAGTACCCCACCACATAATACCCGAGCGAAGGAGGCAGTTGAATCGTGATATAGGTAAAAGTGCGGGCAGAAAGAGCGCACCCCGTTGCAGCACCGCTGCTGTTACGAGGTATCACGTACCAGAAATAGGTAACGTTAGGAGTAGAGGTAATGTTGATCGTGTGGGTATTGCCCGTAATGCCCGTGGCCACGGCCACTGCATTGTCGACCGTAGTGCCAAGCATAACATCGTAGGTGCTGGCCAGGGTTACGTTCGACCAAGAAAGGGTAACACTGGTGGTGGTAACAAAACTATTGGCAGCCGGACTTACCAGCGATCCGCAACCGGGAGGGGTGGGGGTTGGCGTAGGGCCGGGGGTATCTTTTTTACGGCATCCGGCCAAAGCAACGACTACCAAAACAAAAGAAAACAGTACGAGCGATCTCATAGGCAGTGTTAGTGTTTCAAGATAGCAAATAAAGACAAATCAAAGCCGGTAAAAGGGGATTTTCGTAGGTTTGCTCTCTAAACTTTTTGGAATGAAAAAATCAATCCTTACCCTGCTACTTACCCTTAGTTTGATCGGAAAGATATGGGCCGACGAAGGAATGTGGTTACCCCTGTTGCTGGGGCAGCAGGTCTATAATGATATGGTCAAAAAAGGACTCAAGCTGACCAAAGAACAACTTTACCAGATCAACAAACCCTCTTTGAAAGATGCCATCATCATCTTTGGAGGCGGTTGTACCGGAGAGATCGTCAGCAGCAAAGGATTGATCTTTACCAACCACCACTGTGGCTATGATGCGATCGCCACGGCGAGCAGTGTAGAAAAAAATTATTTGCGCGATGGCTTTTACGCTGCCTCTATGAACGAAGAGATCGCCACCTCTTTATCGGTACAGTTTTTAGTTCGTATAGACGATGTTACCAAAGAGGTACTCGACTCGCTCAAAGGGCTCAGCGGTACTGAGCGTGTTCAAAAACAAGCTGCCGTATTGGCCGCTATCAACAAGCGCATGAGCAATGCCGACGAAAGCATCGAAACCAGGGTAAGCTCCCTTTTTAAAGGCAATCAATTTTTGGCCTTTGTATACCAGCGCTACAGTGATGTGCGACTGGTGGGCACACCGCCCGAAAGCGTGGGTAAGTTCGGAGGGGATACCGACAACTGGGAATGGCCCCGTCATACCGGTGACTTTTCGGTATTTCGCGTATACACCGATGTCAATGGTAAACCTGCCAAATATAACAAGGACAACATCGCTTACAAGCCCAAATGGTATTTGCCCGTATCGCTCAAGCCGCTCAAAGACGGCGACTTTGCCATGATCTGGGGTTATCCCGGCAGCACCAATCGCTACGAGAGCTCCTATGGTATTAAATTGGCCACTGACATCAATAATCCCACACTGGTCAAACTCAGAGATGCCCGTCTCAAGTACATGTTCGAAGAAATGAAGAAAGACCCCGCCGTAAAACTGCAGCTGGCCTCTTCGTACGCGAGTATTGCCAATTACTGGAAATTCTTTGACGGCGAGACCAAGCAATTGCTCAAATACGATGTATACGGTCAAAAACAAAAAGCCGAAACGGTCTTTAATGCATGGGCGACCACCAGATCGGAATACCAAACCTTATTTAGTGATTGGAGCAAGGCGTATGATGCCTGGAGACCTTATGCCAAACATCGTGTCTATATGAGCGAGGGCATCATGGGCTCTCCGCTGATCGCCTTTGCCGCCTCGCTGATGCAACTGGAGTCGGTGCTGGTCCGCAACAGCTCTAGTGCCGATATACAAAAAGCGGTTGCGGCTGCCGATCAGGCACGCAAAAGCTATCTAGAGTCTTCCAATAAAGCCTCCGACGAAAAAATTCTGGCTGCCGTAACCCGTATGTTCTACGAAGATGTAGACAAACAACAACATCCGGTTACTTTTTACGGCACTCTCAAAAACCAATACGGGGCGTTGGACAATGACGATACCTATCGTCGTTATGCGGCCGATGTGTTTGCCAAGACCATGCTGCTCGACAATGCTCGCTGGAGTGCCTTTGTCGCTAAACCCGATGCGGTCGTTTTACAAAACGATCCGGCCTTTGCCCATGCTAGTAGCTTTGTTAGTAATTATAACAGTAAATATGGCCCCCTCTCGCAACAATTCACTGCCAAGAATGCCGAGTTCGGAAGACTGTACCTGAAAGGGATCATGGAAATGGATACCGTCAAGGCCAAGATGATGTACCCCGATGCGACCTTTACCATGCGGGTCAGCTATGGAAATGTAAAATCGTATCAACCCCGCGATGCCGTCAAGTACGATTATGTGACCACTTCGCGCGGGCTACTCGAAAAATACAAAGCGGGCGATTATGAATTCGATCTGCCTTCTCAGCAGGTAGAACTGATCAAGAAAAAAGATTTCGGTCAATACATGGACCCCACCCGCAAAGACCTGGTG
>CAZZLP010000035.1:0-10390 GCA_964654705.1 uncultured Chitinophaga sp. | reverse complement strand
AGCTCTACCGGCACGGCTTCGCTGGCTAGTGGTACGGCTCCATTTACCGGCACTTTTGCTGCTACCGCTGCTATTGGTGTTGGTCCTACTGGTAATGCCTCTACCGCTGCCAATTTTGCGGCCCTTTACGCTGTTGCCAATGGTGACTGGGTACTGGCCATGCGCGATCTGGTTGGTGGCGACCTAGGTACCTTAACCGGATGGTCAATATCCTTCGACTATACCGTTCAAGGTCAATTTGGCACCAACATGAACTGGACCAACAGTCTGTCCAGCATTGGTCTGGCTGCTTCGGGTACGGGTAATATTCCATCCTTTACGGCTGCCAACACGACGGCTGCTCCTGTTGTTTCTACGGTAACGGTAACCCCTGTTTACTTTAACAGTGGAACCAGTTGCCCTGGTACACCTGCTACATTTACGTATACGGTTAATCCCACTCCAACTGTCAACGCAGTGGCCAATCAGGTATTCTGTGCCGGTACGCCTGCTACGGTCAACTTAAGCGGCGCTACCACTGGTACGGTTTACAACTGGACCAGCAGTAACACGGCTATAGGACTGGCCGCCAGTGGTTCGGGCAATCTGAGCTTTACTCCTACCAATACATCTAACGTTCCGATTGCGTCTACCATTACGGTAACTCCTGTATTTACCAATGCGGGTGTAACCTGTACCGGTACACCGCGTACATTCACCATCACTGTTAATCCTGTGGGCCAGGTCAACACGGTTAGCAACCAGGTGCTTTGTAACGGAGCCAACATGCCGGCCATCAACTTTGCTACTGTCAACGGAGGCGGTACGGTTCAAGTGGGTACTCCTGTTACCGTTAACTCGGGCGCCATTACAGTGGCGGTACCCGATGCCAGTGCGGTGGGTGCTACACATAGTTTACCAGTTACGTTGCCTGCGGGCGCCACGATTACGGGTGTGAGTGTCACCTTTAGTATGACCCACACGTGGGTCAGTGATATGGTGTTTAACCTTCGTGCTCCTAACGGTCAGATCTTAAATCTGGTCAACAGAAGGGGAGGTGCGGGTGTTAACTTTACCAACACGACGATCAGTTCTGCGAGCACCAATAGTTTGGCCGGTGGTGCGGCGCCGTTTACGGGCACATTCGCAGCCGATGCAGTGCTCAACACAGGGCCTACCAATTTTGTATCTAGTGCTACGAACTTTGCGGCGCTGTACAGTGTGGCCAATGGAGATTGGACGCTGGGTATGCGCGACTTCGCAATTGGCGACGTGGGTACATTAACAGGATGGTCAATAACATTCAACTATACGACAGTGCAAGGTGCTGTTACTACCTATAGCTGGACCAACAATACTCCTTCGATCGGTTTGGCTGCCAGCGGAGTGGGTAATATTGCTTCTTTCCCTGTGGTAAATACATCTACAGTGCCTGTTACGGCTACGGTATCTATTACACCTACTTACACTAACGCAGGTGTTGGTTGTGCGGGTCCGCCCACTTCGTTCCTTTGCATTGTTAACCCCACACCAAACGTCAACGCTGTCACGAGCCAAACCGTTTGCCGTGGTTCTAATGTTGCTGCCATCAACTTTGGTGGTACTGTTTCCGGCACGGTCTATAACTGGACCAACACCAATACGGCCATTGGTTTGGCCGCCAGCGGTACGGGTAACATTGCCAGCTTTGTGGGAACTAATACCACATCGGCCCCGATCTCGGGTACCATTACGGTTACGCCTGTGTTTACCAATGCCGGTGTAACTTGTACCGGTACGCCCAGAACCTTTACTATCACGGTTAATCCGATCCCAACCGTTAATTCGGTGGCGAGCTTCCCGATCTGTCATAACAGCGTGGCTGCGGTTGCCTTTAGCGGTGCTTCGACCGGTACGGTCTATAATTGGACCAACACCAATACCTCGATTGGTCTGCCAGCCAGTGGTTCGGGCGATCTGAACTTTACGGCCCTTAATACCACGAGTGTACCTCAGGTGGCTACCATTACGGTAACCCCCGTGTTTGCCAGTGGTGGCACTACTTGTACGGGTACGCCTACCAGCTTTACCATTACGGTCAATCCGTTGCCGGTAGTCAGCGCCGGTACGCTGCCTGCACGTATCTGTATCAGCGATACACTGGTGCCGTTGAACGGTACACCGATGGGTGGTAGTTGGAGTGGTATCGGTACATCGGGTATGAACTTTGTGCCTACGGCTACAGCAGTGGGTACCTGGCCAATCACGTATACCTTTAGCGATCTCAATGGCTGTACTAACCGGGCTACCATAGCTGCTACGGTACTGTCTTGCGACGAGCGCGACAGAGACCTCGATAACAGTGCGGTACTGTTGTATCCCAACCCGAATACTGGTCTGTTTAACCTACGCGTCAACAGCACCAGGTTCAATGCACTGGGTATGCGCGTCTTTAATACGGCGGGCCAGCTGGTCAGCACTAAGATGTGGAGCGGTCTGGTATACGCTCGCGTTATACCCGTAGATCTCTCTAGCATGCCTGCCGGCATCTACATGGTACGCTTGTACTATGGAGACGGTATGGATCGTGGAGCCGACAAGACCTACCAGATCATTATTGCGCGTTAATCGTCGCCTTCCATAAACGACTACAAAGGCACTCCTTAATCGGGGTGCCTTTTTTTGTTAGCTTTACACTACACTATGGCCAATCCTCACTTATCCAGCAATAAAGACCAACTCTCTTCGGTCGAACGCGAGTTTGAGAATAATATACGACCGGGGCAGATCAGTGAGTTTGCGGGGCAAGATCAATTAATAGAGAACCTGCGTGTCTTTATAAAGGCAGCAAAATTGCGAGGCGAAGCGCTAGATCATGTGTTGTTTCATGGACCGCCCGGATTAGGCAAGACAACGCTCTCGCGCATTGTGGCCAATGAACTGGGCGTAGCCATAAAAGAAACCTCGGGGCCTGTTATCGAGAAGCCCGGCGACCTGGCGGGGCTACTTACTTCGCTGGAGCCCAACGATGTGCTTTTTATCGACGAGATCCATCGTCTTAGTACGGTGGTAGAGGAGTATCTCTATGCGGCCATGGAAGATTACCGCATCGACATTATGATCGACAGCGGACCTAATGCACGCAGTATTCAACTGACCCTAAATCCTTTTACATTAATTGGCGCCACTACACGCAGCGGGTTGCTGACGGCACCGCTATTGTCTCGCTTTGCGATCAAATCGCGTTTGGAATACTACAAGGCTCCGGTGCTCAATCGGATCTTACTGCGCTCGGCGACCATCTTGGAGGTCAAGATCAGCGAAGAGGCGGTGGCCGAGATCGGTCGCAGAAGCCGCGGTACCCCCCGCATCGCTAATGGACTGTTGCGACGCGTGCGCGATTTTGCACAGGTGCTCAACGACGGGCAGATCGATTTTGGCATTACGCAGCATGCACTCAAGGCACTGCATGTAGACGAACATGGTCTCGACGAAATGGACAACCGCATTTTACATACCATTATCGATAAGTTCAAAGGGGGGCCGGTGGGTATTACCACCATTGCAACGGCTGTAGGCGAAGAACCCGGTACGCTCGAAGAGGTCTATGAGCCTTTTTTGATCCAAGAAGGATTTTTACAACGAACCCCGCGCGGGCGCGAAGTAACGGCCAAGGCCTATGAGCACCTGGGAAAGAATTTTCCGAATGCTTCGGGCACGCTTTGTTGGCCGGGCAGCGTTTTAACAAAAAATTCAGGTCTCTTTGGGGTCGCACCCCGATTGGTTTAACTTTATTTGTACGGTACACAGTAAAAATTAGTTCTATGGAAAGTAAAAAGCCTAAGATTCTGCTTTGCGAAGATGATACCAACCTGGGTTCGGTGTTAAAGAATTATCTGGAACTAAATGACTACGAGGTCGTTCTCGAACGAGACGGACGATTGGGGTTGGCGGCTTTTCAGCGCGAACGCTTTGACCTTTGTCTGCTCGATGTTATGATGCCCAATATGGACGGGTTTGCACTGGCCGAGGCCATACGCGATGTGGACCCCGATGTGCCTTTGTTCTTTATCAGTGCCAAGACCATGAAAGAAGACGTAATACAAGGCTATAAACTGGGTGCCGACGACTACATTACCAAGCCATTTGATTCTGAGGTTTTATTACTTAAGATCAGGGCCATCTTAAAAAGAAACGAGGAGCAACAAAAAGAGAACGATCATAAGGAGTTCGATCTTGCCAGCTATCATTTTAACCCTCGTTTGCGGCAGCTTTCATTGGGCGATAAGACCCACACGCTCTCTCCTAAAGAAAATGACCTGCTTCGTTTACTGAGCGAACATTTGAACGATCTGCTTCCGCGCGAAAAAGCGCTCAAAAAGATTTGGGGCAGCGATACCTATTTTAACGGACGCAGCATGGACGTGTACATTGCCAAGCTCAGAAAATATTTAAAAGAAGACAGCCGCATCGAGATCGTCAATATTCACGGCGAAGGTTTTCGGTTGGTGGTTAATCCCTAATTTTTAATACGGATAGTTCCTTCGGCATCAATCCGGATCTTTTCTTCGGCCTGCAGGTAGTCAATGACCTTGCGGGCATTTTCTTTTTCGATACCGGGCAAGGCTTGTAATAACGCGGTAGCCGAGAGTGGTTGATTGGTCAGTTGTTGCAAGATGGTGGTTTGCAGCAAGGCAAATGCAGAAGAAGAGAGTGTCGTTTGTTTTTTGGCTAGGCAATTGTCACAGTTGCCACAAGGGGTAAGCAAAGTGTCTCCAAAATAAGACCCCAGCAACTGGCTTCGACATTGCTGTTTTTCTTCGGCGTACTGTAGCATGCTATTGACACTTTTTTCAAAATGCTTTTTTCGTTCTGTATAGCGCACATTATTGATACTAAGGTCTTCTGTCTTGATGCGATCGGTCGGAAAGAAAAGTTGCGGATCTTCTTTTCTGGGTTGATAGTCGATGACTCCCATTTGGTGCAATTGCATCAGTTGGGCAAAAAGCTTGTTGGGCTCTTTTTTTAATAAGAAGGCAATTTGTTTCTCAGAAATGCCGGTGGGTCTTTCATAAATACCCTGGTAGGTACGCAGCAGGGTCTTGCACAGGATATCGAGCTCGGGGTAAGCGGTCGTTAGTGATTCCAGGTGATGCCGTTCGGCGCTGATCTGAACTTTTGAGGGAATAAAAACCTGTTCGTTGTACTGGATCCATCCCTCTTGCTCTAGTGCTTTTAACACATACAGCACGGTGGCGGTAGACAGGCCAAATCGTTGGGTAAATTCCAAGAGATCAAAGTCGAAGTATTGTCCGGCTCCGGTGCCCGAGGGCAGTTGCAGATAATTGGCCAAGGCCTGGTATACTTTTTTGATGGTGGCCAGGTTGGGAAAGCGCTGGGCGCTAAGTCCGGTCAGTTCGTCCCATTCTCTTTTTGTATAGAGTAAAACGGCATAGGCTTTTTGTCCGTCTCTTCCGGCCCTTCCGGCTTCTTGATAATAACTCTCCAGACAATCGGGTATGCCGCAGTGTATAACGGTTCGTACGTTGGGTTTATCGATTCCCATCCCAAAGGCATTGGTACAGACCATGATCGGCAGTCGGTTCTCTTGCCAGTCCTCTTGTTTTTTTTGCCGCTCGCTGGCCGGTAGCCCGGCATGGTACCAGTCTGCACGAATTCCTTTGGCGATTAGTTGTGCAGCGATCTCTTCGGTTCTTTTACGACTGCGGCAATACACGATGCTGCTGCCCGGTACCTTTTGTAAGATCTGCAGCAACTTGGGCATAACGTTGTCTAGCGCAAACACACTGTACGAAAGATTCGGCCTTGCAAAGGATTGCCGAAAATAGCAGGGCTTTGCAAAGAGTAACTTTTCGCCAATATCTTTTTGCACCTCGGGGGTGGCCGAGGCAGTGAGCGCCAATATCGGAACGCCCGGCAGCTGTTCTTTTAACGAGGCAATACGAAGATAAGAGGGCCGAAAGTCGTATCCCCATTGAGAAATACAATGCGCCTCATCTACCGCTATCAACGAAATATCCAGTGCGGGCAAATATTCTTGAAAAAGGGTTGTCTCTATTCGCTCGGGCGACACATACAGAAATTTGCAATTGCTCTGGGCTGCGGTAAGAAGGGTGGTTTGTACTTCTTTGCGATCCATACCCGAATAGATGGCAAAGGCGGTGATATTTTTTTTTCGAAGTTGCTCGACCTGGTCACGCATCAGTGCGATCAGCGGTGAAATAACCAGGCAAAGCCCGGGTTGCAGCAGGCCCGGTACCTGAAAGCAAATAGATTTACCGCCTCCGGTGGGTAGCAGCGCCAGCGTATCTTTTTTAGCCAGTATAGAATCGATGATCTCGGCCTGCAGCGGCCGAAAGGACGAATAGCCCCAATATTTTTTTAAGATATCGATTGGTTGCATCAGCGTACTCTTTTTATAAAGAGTATGACAGAATTAATAGCGAGCACCACATCACTAAAGGCCATCACCAATGCACCGAAGGTGGGAGTCAGCAGCCCCACACAGGCTACGGGAATGGCCACTACGTTATAGGCAAAGGCCCAGAAAAGATTTTGCTGTATGGTCCTGTAGGTATGTCGGCCTAGCCCTAACGCATCGGGTAGCTTTTTTAGTCCGTGATTAAGCAGAATTACCTGTGCGCTTTGCATGGCCAGTTGTGAGGCTTCGCTCATAGCGATGCCGATGGTGGCCTTGGCCAGTGCGGGGGCATCATTGATGCCGTCTCCGACCATGGCGGTGGGGGCCTCGTTGGTGAGCCGGCCAATGATCTCCATTTTTTCTTCGGGCGACTTTTCTCCGTAGATCAGTCCGATTCCCAGACGGGCGCCGATGGCTTCGCAGCGAGCGGTTCTGTCTCCGCTCAGTAAAATGGTCTTGATGTTTTTTTGGTGCAGGTAATCGATTACCTCGCGGGCTTCGGGTCTGATCTCATCTTCGAGATCGATCCATCCGATCAATTCGCCACCGCGACAAACGTAAACCTGGTGATGATCGCTCGCGTCGGTATACTTGACCGTGTGGTACGAGCCGGCGCTGTAGGTAATGCCGTCAGGATCGGTGGCAAAGATTCCTTTGCCTTTTACTTCTTCGATCTGCCGCCACCGTATGTCAAAGTTGGTCTTGAATGTTTTTGATAAACAAACGGCAATGGGATGATTGGAATATTTTTCGAGTGCATACACCAGGGCCTTGAATTGCTCTTCGGTAATGACAGGGTCAAGCACCTGCAGCGCCGCCACCCGAAATTTTCCGGTAGTCAGCGTTCCGGTTTTATCGAATACCACTTGTTGTATTTTCCTGAACATTTCTAGCGAGCGGGCATTGCTAAATAAGATGCCGTTGCGAGCCGCTCTTCCTAATCCTACGGCAATGGCAGCGGGAGTGGCCAGCCCCATGGCACAAGGACAAGCAATAACCAGTACCGCAATGCTCCGCATAAGCGAAGTCTCCACATTACTCAAAATAGCATAGTTGATAAGTCCGGTAAGTAGCGCAATTACCAAAACGATGGGAATAAACACGGCGCTGATCTTATCGGCCAGTAATTGCATGGGCGGTTTTTCTCCCTGTGCTCCGCGTACCAATTGAATGATGCCCGACAAAACGGTGTCTTCTCCTATGGCCGTTACTTGTGCCTTGACGGTGCCGTCTTGCAAGATGCTTCCTCCCAGCAGTGTGTCTTTTGCATACTTGTGTACGGGCAGACTCTCGCCGGTAACGATCGATTCGTTTACATGCGCCTCGCCCCATAAGATCTTGCAATCGATGGGTACTTGTTCGCCTGCTTTTATTAAAATAAGGTCACCTACTCTGAGCGACGTATTCTCGATCGAAAAGTATTGCTCGCGGTGTTCATCATCAAAGGCGATCATGGTAGCCATTAGCTTTTGCGCGCTCACCAGTTTATCGAGTGCCCGTTGGGTAGAGGCGATCGATGTTTCTTCTAAGAAGTTACCCAGTAGCACCAGCGTAATAATGGTCGTGGTAGTCTCGTAAAATAGATATTGCTCGGGCTGTCCGGTCAAACTTCCGTACAGGCTGTACACAAAAGCGGCAGTGGCACCCAGCGCGATGAGCACATTCATATTGGGCATGCCGGCCCTTAAACTTTTTAGTGCACTGCGCCCAAAGTAGTGGAGCCCCAAAATAAAGACGGGCAAGGTAACGCCCAGTTGAAACCAGTGGTTATGCAATAAGGCAAAAGAATGGGGCAATAGGTGCGCTGCCAGTTGCAGCAACGCGAACGGAAGACAAAAGAACAGTCGTTGTTTATGGGTAGTAAGCGCTAAAAAAGAAGCTGCTTTAATGGGGGTGGCGCCTATGCCGGGCTTTTCGGTTACGACCCGATAGCCCAGGTCGTCTATGCCCTTTTTTAAGGTCTCTTCGGCAAAGCCATCTTGTGCCACAAACCAAACATCACCATTGGCAAAGTTGACCTTTACCTGCTGCATGCCTTTTTTTTCGAGAAACTTATGAATGTGCAGGGCACACGTGTTGCAATCCATTCCCTCTACCTTCCACTTGATCTGTTGCATAATACAAATTTACCAAAACCCGTCCGCTCTGCTTTTGAGGGGCGGTAATATCTTATCGCCTTACATTTGTTACCATGGAGTTGACCTTTACACTTGACCAGATCGACGAGGCGGCCCACCGGTTTTGGCAATTGGCCGGCAACGCCCGCGTCTTTGCCTTTTACGCTCCGATGGGAACCGGAAAAACCACCTTTATTGTGGCCCTGTGCAAGGCCCTGGGGATAACTGCTCCGGGTTCGAGCCCCAGTTTTTCTCTGGTCAACGAATACCAGCTTAAAAGCGGCGAGCCCGTCTATCATGCAGACCTTTACCGAATTGGTGGTGAGGCCGAGGCGCGCGAGGCCGGCATTGAAGAGCTGCTCCATAGCGGGGCCATCTGTCTGGTAGAATGGCCCGAGAAGGCGCCGGGGATTCTTCCTCCCAATACGGTTCATCTCTCTTTAGGGATGTTGCCAGGAATCGGAGATGCACCGCACCCCGCTTCTGCCACCCATCAGGAGCCCGGAACGCGATATCTGCGTACATTTACAGAAGCATCTTGATCGTATGTCGCAGACCAAACCAAGTATCACTACCTCTTTCAGTTACGAGACGCTCGAAGAAACGCTCGATATTCCTCCTAAGGCCGAGCGGATGCTGATCGGTATTCCCCGAGAGACCGCCTTTCAGGAAAATCGCATTGCCCTGACCCCCGATGCCGTGGGCGTGTTGGTCAGTAACGGACACGAAGTAATGATTGAACACGACGCCGGTGAGGGCTCTCATTTTAAGGATAAAGATTACAGCGAGGCAGGTGCCCGTATTGTCCTTGACAAGGCCACGGTGTATCAATGCCCTATTTTGGTCAAGAGTGCTCCGGTTACCGAAGATGATCTTTCGCTGCTGCAGTTTAATCAACTGATTATTTCTCCCATTCATCTGTCGGTGATGAAATCATCCATCTTAGCCAAGATGATGGAGAAAAAGATAACGGCCATTTCGTTCGAGAATTTAAAGGATGATAGCGGCTCCTATCCCATTGTGCGCAGCATGAGCGAGATCGCAGGCAGTGCCGTTATGCTGATTGCCGGACAATACCTGAGTTCTGCCAACCATGGCAAGGGGGTATTGCTGGGGGGGATTTCCGGAATTGCACCTACCAAAGTAATTATTTTGGGGGCGGGTATCGTGGGCGAGTATGCCTCTCGGGCGGCGCTGGCCATGGGGGCTTCTGTCAAGATCTTTGACAACAACATTTATCGGCTAAAGCGGCTGCAAAATAATATCGGTCAACGCCTCTGGACCTCGGTCATGGAGCCGCGCCTCCTAGCCAAGCAATTAAAGACCTGCGAAGTAGCCGTTGGGGCACTTTCTTCTGCTTCGGGCCGAACGCCCATGGTCGTTACAGACGAAATGGTCAGCAACATGCGTCCGGGTTCTGTTATTATCGACGTTAGTATCGATCGGGGCGGTTGTTTTGAGACCTCAGAGATTACGTCGCACGAAAAGCCGGTCTTTACCAAGTACGGGGTTATTCATTACTGTGTCCCTAATATACCCTCGGGGTTTGCCCGCACGGCGTCGCAGGCCATAAGTAATGTGCTGATGCCACTTTTTTTGCAGGCAGGTGATGAGGGAGGATTCGAAAAATTACTTTGGCGCCGCGCCCATTTGCGCAATGGACTTTATCTGTTTAACGGCGCCCTTACCAACTATCATCTAAGCCAGCGTTTTCAGCTTAAGTACACCGATCTTAATTTGCTGATGACGAGTAGTCGGTAATCGAAATTTGCTCCTTGCATTGTTCATATTCAAGCGGGTCATTACTGCTAATAATGACGATCCTGTTGGTGCAGTAGCGCTCTAGTAGTGAGCGGTACAGCGCAGTGCCTTC
>CAZZLP010000034.1:0-10410 GCA_964654705.1 uncultured Chitinophaga sp. | reverse complement strand
GTGTCTTGCAAAAAACTGTATTGCTTCTCGTTCCACGTTACTTCTAGGGTCTGGTCTTGGTTGCGGGACTGATCATAGTATCCGTACTTCCATAGAATACCGATGCCGATCATGTTTTGCTGTAGTTCGTATGCACTTCTCAGGTGAGATCCGGCCAAAAAACCCAATCCGCCGCTATAGATCTTAAGCGGCTGGTGAATGGCAAACTCCATCGAGAAATAAGCGACCCGCTTGCTGTAGGTTTCCTGCACGGGGTAAGGCACTGTAAAAGAGGTAAAACTCATAATGTGTCTTTTTTACACAATGTTGCAAGTTAACCTTTCTTTTTATTCCTTGGCTTTTTTTTGCGCACAAAAGAGCCATCGAAGAGACAGTCGGGATCACGACGTGAACCACAACGCTGTTCGCGCAACGTTACTGCACCAGCAGAAAACTGAAACTGAAGCACACAAGGATCGCCATCTTGCCGGTATTCTGCCAGCCGGGGATTTTTCCAAAAAGCCTCCCCTTTTAATTCTCCGATGCAAGAGCCATTCTTTTTTTCGAAATGAACGAAAAAACTAATTCGATCTGACTTGCGTCCATCGCGCACAGAGACCAGATTCATTTTTCCATTTACGTAATCGCCCGCATGGCGGTGCGTAGAAGGTAAGGTATCGATAGGATTGGTCAACTCAGTGGGCTTTTCGTCCAAAGCCTCCGTCATGATCAACGTGTAATTAGCAGCCGCCTCGTTAAGAACATAAACCTCCTTGCCCTCATTGATCGCTCCCTCGTTATTTTTTCGTTGCTGAACGAGCGTAAATAAAAATCGTCGGTCTATGACAAGCGATCTTGAAATATCTTTTTTGCGTGGCATCGAAAGTGCCTCCAGCAGGGCAATGAACTTATTTTCTTTGTTAAAGGCACATACCACAACAAGCGAAGCAGAGCGGCTATATTGACCGATCAGCAGGTATGATTCTCCATCGGGCACGGTGATCTTTCCAATGGCATAAAAGCGGCCCCCGGCGCCCTTGAGCTTTATCTTTTTTAAGACCGAGTCAGGCAGCATGGTCTTTATATTGGCTAAGCTGATGGAAATAGAGTCGGCCGGCTTGGTGCGAAGCGATGTGTCGGATAGTGTGTAAGGCAGCGAAAGGGGCTCAAAGAAGCGAACAAAGTCAGCGGGGGTAACCGGCTCCTCGCCTTGCAGCGAGATCTTTTTTTCTTCTTGACAACCGACGGCCAAAAACAAAAAAAACAATATGGGTGCTATCCAGGCCCTTTTCATACGAATCGAATATAGTCGTTTTAAACAACTTCCCTGCTATAGCAACGCGACTGTTTCATTAAATTTGCATGTGTAACCGAGCTTATCATGGAACAATTAGAGCAACTCTTTTTTCAGATCGGACCCATATGGTCAGCCCTGCTGGCCACGACTTTTACCTGGCTGCTGACCGCAGTGGGCGCATCACTTGTTTTTTTCTTTAAAGATTTGGATCGATCGGTGCTGGACCCCATGCTTGGCTTTACGGGTGGCGTTATGGTAGCCGCAAGCTTTTGGTCTTTGCTGAACCCCGCCATTGAGATCTCCGAAAAACTCTATCCCGGCTTAAGCTGGATGCCCGCTGCCGTTGGTTTCTTATTGGGAGCGCTCTTTATTTTTATGCTAGACCGCGTAATGCCTCATCTTCATTTGAACTTTGGACTCGAAGAATCAGAGGGGTTACAGACGAGATTGCACAAGACTACTTTACTTATTTTAGCCATTACGCTGCACAATATCCCAGAGGGACTAGCCGTAGGTGTATTGTTCGGAGCGGCGGCCATCGGTATGGAAGACGCCTCGGTGGCCAGCGCCATCACACTGGCTATCGGAATCGGGATACAGAATTTTCCGGAGGGCATCGCCGTATCGATGCCGCTCAGAAGAAACGGGGTCACCCGATTTAAAAGTTTCTGGTATGGGCAATTATCGGCCATCGTTGAACCCCTTGCCGGTGTGGTGGGAGCCCTAGCCGTGGTCTTTATTCAACCTATTTTACCCTTTGCGTTGGCCTTTGCGGCCGGTGCCATGATCTTTGTGGTGGTAGAAGAAGTGATCCCCGAGACACAACGAGACCGCTATACCGATCGTTCCGTGCTGGCCTTTATCGGGGGGTTTTTGGTGATGATGATCTTGGATGTTGCCCTTGGTTAAAAATCAGCTTTTAATGGTAGCTTCACGTAATTCATTTTTTTGAACTAATCTTATTGTATGTCAACGAAAATCAAAGTAGCGAATCCTGTTGTAGAGCTCGATGGCGATGAAATGACCCGTATCATTTGGAAGTTCATTAAAGATAAACTCATCCTTCCCTATTTGGAGCTTGATATAAAATACTACGACCTTGGCATAGAGCACCGTGATGAAACCAAAGACCAGGTCACTATCGATGCGGCCGAAGCGATCAAGCAATATGGAGTAGGTATTAAATGCGCCACTATTACTCCCGACGAAGCAAGGGTAAAGGAGTTTTCGCTGCAGCAAATGTGGAAAAGCCCCAATGGGACCATACGCAATATTTTAGATGGCACCGTTTTTCGTGAGCCTATCGTAATTCGTAATGTGCCCCGACTCGTCACCAACTGGACCGCTCCCATCATCGTGGGGCGTCATGCCTTTGGCGATCAATACCGCGCTACCGATACCGTCATCAAAGGAAAAGGAAAACTCACCATGACCTTTACCCCCGAGGACGGAAGTCCTGCACAGACCTTTGAGGTATTTAATTTTAAAGGAGACGGTGTTGCACTGAGCATGTACAATACGGATGAGAGTATCCGTGGCTTTGCGCGCAGCTGTTTTAACATGGCCCTCAGCAAAAAATGGCCGCTTTACCTATCTACCAAGAACACGATCTTAAAAAAATACGATGGCCGATTCAAAGACATTTTTCAGACCATCTACGAGCAAGAGTTCAAAGCCGCGTTCGATGCAGCCGGTATTGTCTACGAACACCGATTGATCGATGATATGGTAGCCAGTGCCCTCAAATGGAACGGCAATTTCGTGTGGGCCTGTAAGAACTACGACGGCGATGTACAAAGCGATACGGTGGCACAAGGATTTGGTTCACTAGGTTTGATGACCTCGGTACTGATTACACCCGACGGAAAAGTAATGGAGGCGGAGGCTGCCCATGGTACTGTTACCCGCCACTTTCGCGATCACCAGGCGGGCAAACCCACCAGCACCAATCCCATAGCCAGCATCTTTGCCTGGACCAGAGGACTGGCCTTTAGAGGAAAGCTAGATCAAAACCAAGCGCTGATCGATTTTTGCGAACTTCTTGAAAAAGTCTGTATCGAAACCGTAGAGTCAGGAAAGATGACCAAGGACCTCGCCGTTTGTATCCATGGCAACAAGGTCAAGCATGGTGAACACTATCTGTACACCGAAGAGTTTTTGGAAGCCATCGACCAACATCTGCAACGAAAGATCGGGCAATAAAAAATCCCGAGACCACTAAGACCTCGGGATCGCTCATAAGCAGTTATTAGCTATTTACACACGGAAGTGGGCGAATGCCTTGTTGGCCTCGGCCATACGATGCGTATCTTCTTTTTTCTTGAAAGCAGCACCTTCGCCTTTGCTGGCCGCTACGATCTCGTTAGCAAGTTTATCGGCCATGCTGCGACCATTGCGCTCGCGACTATAACGGATCAGCCATTTGATGCTGAGTGAGGTCTTACGGTCGGGACGCACCTCAGAAGGGATCTGAAAAGTAGCTCCACCAATACGACGGCTGCGCACCTCTACAGAGGGGGCCACATTGGCTAGTGCTCTTTTCCATACTTCGTATCCGTCTTCGCTGGTTTGCTTGGCTACTTTATCGAGGGCATTGTAGAAAATAGTAAAGGCGCCACTCTTCTTGCCTTCCCACATCAGGTTATTGACAAAACGAGTCACGAGCTTGTCGTTGAATTTTGGATCGGGGGCTAAGGGGAGTTTCTTGGCTTGTGCTTTCCGCATATCAGAAAAATATTAGGGCGTGTAAATTATTTTTTGGCTTTTTCTTTTTTGGTACCGTACTTGGAGCGGCTCTTCTTACGGTCTTTAACACCGGCCGTATCGAGCGATCCGCGTACAATGTGATAACGTACTCCGGGAAGGTCCTTGACACGACCGCCGCGAATCAGCACGATGGAGTGCTCTTGCAGATTGTGTCCCTCTCCAGGTATGTAGGCAATCACCTCGACCTTGTTGGTCAGACGAACCTTGGCTACTTTGCGAAGCGCTGAGTTAGGCTTTTTAGGTGTGGTAGTGTACACACGGGTACATACGCCACGACGCTGCGGACACTCATCCAGTGCTCTGGATTTGCTTTTGGCTCTGATGATTTCTCTTCCTTTTCTTACTAATTGTTGAATAGTAGGCATTCTTGACCCTTATTTTTGGGAGAGCAAAGGTAAAGGCAAGGGCACGAATCACCAAAAAAAGGCCTTTGTTTTTTACCCTCGGGGCTGGAGCGTGCGTTTTCTGTTGAAATATTGATAATCAGGCCCTAAAGTCGCGGACACGACAAGTAGCGTATGGGACGCCCCGTCGGAAGCCCGGTGTAGGTGAGCGAAAGCTCAATGCTGGTGGTACCAGGCATTTGTTTACCCATTTCGCCAGTGGCCACGTCGTAAGAAAATCCAAACAACCATTGTCCGTAGCCCACTGCCAGGTACGGAGCCAGGGCATCATTGACCCGGTAATTGATTCCCGCCAGCAAATCGGCCGTGGCAGTGGCAGGCATTCGGATCGACATGCCGAGCATTTGCTCCATGGCCGTGCCCTGCTTCGTCAATAGTAATTGCGGGGTTAGCTGTATCCTTTCGTTTAACTTGATCTGAACACCGCCATGAACCGAAAATCGCATGGGGATCTGTTGGACCACCGAACGGGTCACGAAGGGATCTTGCGGGCGATTCAGATGAAAGGCAGAAAACCCGCCAAAAAAACGAATCCGAGCATTTTCGCGAGCATCACTGTAAGCCACTCCTGCGCCAATGTCCAGATCGCTCGATGAAGTGCGTGGTAAAAGATCGGCCGAAGATACAGAGGGTTCGTATCCGGTAATGGAATTCCACTGATCGCCGAACTGAAAACCCGAAGGATCGAATTTTCGGGCCAGTGCACCCACCTGTATACCAAAGCTGAGTTGTTGGTTATCGTCTTCTCCAAAACGAACGCCGCCATATCCAATAGTAAGGTATCCGTGCTGGTAATGATAGCCTGCATTGCCCGCCGTCTGGTTGAGCAAATTAATACCAAAGCTGATATTTTTTTGCGTAGATACATCGGCCGAGATACCCATGGTGGTAAAGGGCGTCATTACCTGCGCCCATTGCGTACGATAAATGGCACTAACCCTATAGTCGCCACCGCTTACGCCGACCAGTCCGGGGTTGAGCCCCATTGGGTAAGCATAGAACTGAGTAAAATGAGGATCGGTTTGCGCTGAGGCAAACAGCGAGATACAACAAGCTACGATTATCGGGATAACTTTTCTCAATGCTAATGAATTAAGTTGATGGCTCCAGACTTGTTTACGGTAGTACCATCCTGACGTATCAATTTCAGCGTATAGGCATAGACCCCCACCGGTTGCAACTGGCCTTTGTGTTTTCCGTCCCAGCCAGAGGTAACATCGGTGGTAGAAAATAACAATTGACCCCATTGGTTAAAGATCTTGAGCTCGATCGATCGAACATAATTCGCATAGACTTTGAGAACATCGTTCTTTCCATCGCCGTTAGGAGTAAAGACATTGGGCACAAAAACGTCACGCGTACTAAGCGTAGTGGCAGCAACCGGACCCGATGCGGCACTGGTCTGACAAAAAGTGGGGCCGGTGGCTTTGACCAATAAGGTTACCGACGTGTTGCCGGGCAAACCGGTAATGGTATGGCGAGTACCGTTTGAGCCCGAACTGGGGGGAAGATAAGTGCTGCCGGCATTGGTGCTTACCAGATACCCGGTAGCCCCTGTTACCGCAGGCCAAGAAAAAGACAAAGAAGAAAAAGAAATGGTATCTACACTAACCACCGGAGCGGGCAGTGGTACAATGATCGAAACCGCTGTTCTGTCTCTGGGGGTACTTACACAACCCGCCGTGCTGATCGCCTCTACAAACCATATAGAGGGTGCCGATACCCCAACTATCGAAAACGTATAACCCGTAGACACGGGAGCCCCTCCGGTGAGGGCGCTGTACCACCGATAAGTGATGGCCGGGTCATTGGGATTGCGCACCCGAAGCAACGCATCGGTAACAGGACAAACGGAAGTATCCGAGAGCAAGGCGGCACCAGGAATGGGATTTACCGTTATGGCAACGGGAGTTCTGGCCACACTAATACAACCCGCGCTGCTGATTGCCTCTACATAAAAAGTAGTGGCGGTGGTAACATTGGTAACACTATACGAATTGGCCGTTACCAGTGGTGCTCCCCCCGTGGCCACATTGTACCAGCGGTAACTGAGGGCCGGGTCGGGAGACAAAACCGTTAGTGTGGCGTTGAACCCATTGCAAACGGCCACTGCATTGGCCGCGGGAGCGGCGGGGATGGCCTGCACTATCACGGTGATCTGCGCGGCAGCACTGCAACCAGAGGCATTGGTACCAGCCACCACATAGGTGGTAGTAACGGTAGGACTAACAGTAATGGCAGTGCCGGTCAGTGAGCCGGTCGACCACGAAAAATCGGTAAGGGTACCAATACCCGGAATCACGGTCAGCTGGGTGGTGCTTCCGGTGCAGATGGCAGGAGGCGTGGCCGTTACCGATAAGGTGGCATTGTTATTGAGCGAAACGGTACCATTAAAGATGGTCGCACAGCCCTGGGCGTCGGTAATGGTGCAACTGTAATTGCCGGCAGCCAGACCGCTTGCGGTAGCCGTGGACTGAACCGGGTTGGTGCTCCATCCATAAGAGTAGTTGCTGGTACCACTAACGGTAAGGGCGATAGATCCGATGGGGCCAGTACAATCTGCTGCCGTTATGAGCGGGGTAATGACCGGTTGCACGAATGAAACGCCCGATACCCCCAGTAATACGGCATTAGGAAAAGTGGTGGTCGAAGTCGAAACATTGGTAATGCGAATTTTCACCAGATTTTTTTGACGATCGCTGCAACTGAGTGTGATCGGGATCGAATAGAACTTTGGATAACCGGGAATACCATTGTTGTAGCCGGCCGGTGCAGGCCAGTAGGGCCCGGCATTGATCCGTTTTATACGGCCATATCCGTTTGAAAAAGCCGTTTGCACCGTATTGAACCAATCCGGTAAGACAACACTGGTGCCATAACTCGATACGGTTCCGTCAGCAAAGAAGAAGGAAATACTAATTCGGCTTTCCCCCTCGGCCGAAAAGGCAAGCAAACTAATCTTGCTATAAGATGCCGGGGTATTCAGCGTTAACTCCTTGACCTCGTTTCGAAAAACATAAAGTGCATTGTTGGCGCTGTAAGAGGCCAATTGAAAAACTTCCGCGCCAGAAACCGTGCTGGTAATCGACCCATCGTTAGGCAACCCCATGGTACCACCATTGAGCGATGCAAAGCCGGCCGTATACAGCACCGAATTCGCCCCGACAAAGGTAGGGGGACCATCCAACTGCAACGAAGTAACCGCCTGCGAATTGGTACCCGATTCAGCAACGGCATCCTGGTTGAAACCAGTAACCGAAACTGGAACGAACTGTGCCTGCAAAGCCGCACCATACAGTACTAAAGAGACCGCCAGCAAGAAAAATCTCCTCATAAGCAAAGGGGCCGCCAATGGCGACCCCTCGAATATAAATATAATCCGGATAATATTACACGGGCTGCATCCAGCCATGTACGTCTTCGATGCGTCCTTCGCGTATATCGGCCAATTCTTTTTTTAGGGCGGGGGCACTGACCCACGAATCGACATCGAACTGCATGGCCGTCTCTTTGTAACACAGTTCTTTGATCAGCGAGATCGTGGCTGCCGTGCCCGTACCAAAGACCTCTTTGAGCTCACCGCTCTTATAAGCGGACATCACCTCGTCCATATCAATGGGGCGTTCCTCTACCTGAAATCCTTTTTCTTGCAAAAGGGTCATGACCGAGTCTCTGGTGACCCCCGCCAAAATGGTTCCTTCTTTCAGGTCTGGTGTAACAGCCTTTTTGCCGATAATGAAAAAAACATTCATGGTACCGCACTCTTGTACGTATTTGTGTTCGACGGGATCAGTCCACAACACCTGATCATACCCTCTTTTACGGGCCTGTGCAGTGGCATACATGGCTCCTCCGTAGTTACCGGCCGATTTGGCAAAGCCCACTCCCCCGCTTACGGCCCTTACATATTTTTCTTCGACCCATATTTTCATAGGGGCTGCGTAATAAGGACCCGTTGGGCTAAGGATGATCAAGAATTTATAATTATCCGAGGGACGAACGCCGATCAACTCATCAGAAGAGAACATAAAGGGCCTAATGTATAAAGAATGATCGGCATAAGGAGGAATCCATTGTTGATCGAGCCTGACCAACTGAAACAACCCTTGCATGAATAACTCTTCGGGAACTGAAGGCATCTGCATACGCTCTGCAGAGACGTTGAAACGAACAAAATTATCGTGTGGACGAAAGATGTGGGGATTTCCCTGGCGATCCTTGTAAGCCTTGATGCCCTCGAAGATGGCCTGCCCGTAATGAAGTGCTGCCACAGCGGGGCTCAACGACAAAGGCTGGTATGGTCTAATAACGGCGGTTTGCCATTGGCCATCGACATAATCGGCCTCCAGCATGTGATCGGAAAAATATTTTCCAAAGGCAATACCCTTAAGGTCCATTCCCGCTAACTTGCTACCGGCGGCACGAATTATCTTGATATCCATAGCAGCTGTCATATTTCGCTATTTTTACAGCGGCGAAGAAACGAAAAAAAACTAACAGTTATTAGTACAAAAAATCGGGAGCCTTGGAACTCAATAAAATGATCGTGGACACCCGCTTGCTGGCCGACCTGTACCAAGGGGTGCTGGTTGCCGACCAAGAGGCATTTCGATGGCTGGGAGGGAGAGAAAAACCCGTTCTGATTATCGTAAGGCAAGCGCTGGCTCCTTTTTTGACCGAGGATGATCTTAGTTTTCTGACCCGCCTGCTGAATGCGTGTAAACTAACCCTTCAGGATGTGGCCGTCTTTAACACCGCTGCCTACCCCAAGGCCCAACCTGATGAGATACTGGCCTTTTTTTCGCCCCGCATGGCACTTTGCTTTGGAGTAACCCCTGCCGAACTGGGGTTACCGGTTGACTTTCCATACTACCAGTTACAGGCCTGGAAAAATTGTACGTTCCTGCACTCGCCGGCCTTTGCGCAACTGGCACAAGATACCGAGCAGCGAAAGCAATGCTGGGCCTCGCTCAAAAGACTTTTTAATATTTAAACTGGCCAATCCCCACTGATGAGACTAATCTTTGCCACCAATAACTCGCATAAGATACTGGAGGTTCGTTCGCTGCTCAATGACTCGTTTACACTGGTAACGCTCCAAGAGGCGGGCATTGATATTAGCATTGAAGAGCCACATGATACTTTGCATGCCAATGCGCTCGAAAAATCAATGACCATCTACCGGCTTACCGGACAAAATTGCTTTAGTGAGGATACCGGCCTTGAGGTAACGGCGCTGGGGGGAGCCCCGGGCGTGCATACCGCCCGCTATGCCGGCCCAACGGCCACAGCCGAAGAACATATAGCCAAATTGCTGCTGTCGCTGCGTGGTCACGAAAACCGGTCCGCACAATTTCGAACGGTGCTTTCGCTGATAGAACAAGGTAAAGAGATATTCTTCGAGGCCATCTGCAAGGGTCATATTGCAGAGCAAGTTGCCGGACAAAAAGGATTCGGCTACGATCCGGTCTTTATCCCCGAGGGGGCTAGCCGCTGTTTTGCCGACATGGAACTAGCGGAGAAGAATTATTATAGTCATCGCAGAAAAGCCTTCGATCAACTCAAAGATTATTTACTCTCCAAATAAAACGCCCATGTCTTCGCTGAAATCGCTGCTGCCCGAACATTTTTCTTTTACCTGTGAGATTCCGTTGCGCATAACGGACCTCAATTACGGAGGGCACGTGGGCAACGACCGGATCATGGCCTTGTTGCAAGAGGCAAGGGTACAGTTTCTCGCCAGTAAGGGATACAGTGAGTTACAGGTCGAAGCGACCGGAATGCTATTGACCAGGGCGCAGTTCGAGATCCGCTGTGAGCTGCACTATGGTTACCCGCTGCGGGCCTCGGTGCAGCCGATAAATTTGAACAGCAAGGGATTCGATCTTTTTTACAAACTCGAAACCACTATCGAGGGCCGGACTGTTCTGGCCGTACTGGCCACCACCACGATGGTGTGCTATG
>CAZZLP010000033.1:0-10424 GCA_964654705.1 uncultured Chitinophaga sp. | reverse complement strand
ATAGAACGGAAAATTACAATATGTATCGGGACTGTAAAAATTTAATTTTTAACGAGAAACGAAGGCGCGGCAAACTGTCCAAACCCTTATTTTCGGGCCATGGCAAGATTTTCGTTTCCGGGTCAGACGGCCTTTTACAGCGGTAAGGTCAGAGACGTGTACAGCATCGGCGAAAAATGGCTGGTCATGATCGCCTCCGATCGGATCTCGGCTTTTGATGTGATCCTGCCCCGCCCCATCCCCTATAAGGGGCAGGTCCTAAACCAGATCGCGGCCTATATGCTCGAAGCCACCCGAGATATTTGCCCCAACTGGCTGGTATCCACACCCGCCCCGACCGCTTCGCTTGGTCTGCGGTGCGAGCCCTTTAAGATAGAAATGGTGGTACGAGGTCATCTAACGGGTCATGCATACAGAACCTATGCGGCCGGAAAACGAATGCTTTGCGGCGTACCCCTGCCTGAGGGCATGCAAGAAAACGATGCGTTCGAAAATCCTATTATAACCCCCAGCACCAAAGCGTCCGAAGGCCACGACGAAGACATTAGCAAAGAAGAGATTATTGCGCGAGGACTGGCCAGCGTCGAAGAGTGGGAACAACTCACCAATTATGCCCTCCGCCTATTTGCCCGAGGGCAGTCCATAGCAAAACAACAAGGACTCATTTTGGTCGATACCAAATATGAATTCGGTAAGATCGGCAACACGATCTATTTGATGGATGAAGTGCATACTCCTGACAGCTCGCGTTATTTTTTTGCCGATGGATTCAGCGAAAGACAACAAAAAGGAGAAAGGCAACCACAGCTGAGCAAAGAATTTGTTCGGGAGTGGCTCATCGCCAACGATTTTATGGGAAAAGAGGGACAGATAGTACCCCCTATGTCGGATGAGTGGGTCGAGACCATCTCTGCACGCTACATAGCCCTCTACGAAAAAGTGATCGGTAAACCCTTTACACCCTCTCCTATTACCGAGCAAGAACTCTTTACGCAGGTCAGCGAGGCCATAGAGACCTTATCGCTTTAACTGCGGCAAGCGGCTTCTTGACTTATTGAAGATATGCTGGCCCTTATCTACCCCTTTACGAAGCCTCTTTCTTTCTTCTTCGGATAAAGAAAGTGTTTCCTTACAGACAGGTGTACAACAACCTTGCATGGCCTCGGCACAAGCCGCGCATTGTATAAAGAGCAAGTGGCAACCTTCATTGGCACAATTGGTATGGGTATCGGCCGCAGCTCCGCATTGGTGACAGCTGGCAATAATATCTTCCGAAATACGCTCGGACAGCCGCTCGTCGAAAACAAAATTCTTTCCGATAAATAGATTATCGAGTTTTTTTTCGTTTACCTGACGCGCATAGTTGATAATACCCCCCTCCAGATGAAAAACATTCTTGAATCCTTGGTGGAGCATGTAGGCCGACGCCTTTTCGCAGCGAATACCACCGGTGCAGTACATCAGGATGGTAGCTTCTTTTTTATCTTTCATCAAGTTGGCCGCCAACGGCAATTGCTCCCGAAAGGTGTCAGAAGGAATCTCGATGGCCTCTTTGAAGTGACCCACCTCGTATTCGTAATAATTTCGCATGTCGATAATGATGGTAGCGGGGTCTTGGGCCATTTGGTTGAATTGCTCGGGCGTTGCATAGCGACCCTTACGTTGCATATCGAACGTAGGATCGGTAATGCCATCGGCCACGATCTTTTCTCTGACCTTCACATCGAGCACAAAAAAAGAATGCGGCTGGTTATCGACGGCAACATTCAGGCGTATACCTTTTAGCGGATCGATGCAATAGAGAGTGTCGCGAAAAAGATCAAGCTGCCCGGTGGGCACACTGGTTTGTGCATTGATGCCTTCTCGGGCCACATAAATTCTTCCTAAGACACCCAACGGCTGCAATAAGCGGTAAAGGCGATCTCTAAATTCAGCAGGATCGTCTATAAGAAAATAATGGTAGAAAGAAACATTGGTGCGGGGCGTAGGGTCGTTGCGCATTCGCTCCTTGAGCTCCTTACGGGAGATACGGTTGTGAAGGGTCGACATGACTAGAATTTTAGTTCGCTTTGAACCCCAATGGCAGGTTGGGCAAAATCCTAAAGCGCTACAAAGATAATAAGACTGTGCTTAACGGATGATCCGACCGGTAATACCAACTCGCAGCGACGATCGCATCGGACGACCCGGTTGATAAGCAAAGATATAATCGAACCTGAAGATCTTTAGCACGTTGTCGACCCCCGCGAACCATTCAAAATAACGAAGGTCTTTATTGACATAACAGGTGTTGAGTCCGGTTAGCAAATACAGATTCAGTTTTTTGATACCGGGAATCTTATTGGTAAGAAACCCTTTAAGATTATACTCAACATGCGCAATGCCGTATAGGGGGCGTGTGTTACTTAGCTGGTACAGAGACAGTAACTGAAAACTATTGAGATTGTTGATCCCAAATTGCCAATTATTGCCATTAAAGTGGGTGTAATCGGGCAGCTGTACCTCCTTGTCATTGATAAATCCACCCCAGCCCAACCGATACCGAAGGATCCCTTTTAACTTCAGATTAAGTTGATCGGTAACATCCATGCGCCACTTTAGAAAAGAACCGTCACTACCGGCAATTCCTTTGATCGATTTTGTCAACTGCACACTGAACACGGGTGACTTGCCACCGATATTGATGATACGTTGGGGTAATTCAACATAGCGTGCCCCCGGCTGCCATCGCATACCCAGCGAAAGTAAAAAGGCCTGGTGCGGAGTTATATTGGCCGATACGATCTCGGAGGGATAGTTGGGCGAATAGCTTTTGCCGGGCCTGTCTTTCAAAGTGAAATCAGAAATATTATCCAGCGGAGCCCTGCTGGCGTACTGCACCGAAGTAGAAAAACTCAGACCGGCACCAATGCCCGAAGAAAAACCGATTCTCGCAAATGTAGATTGGTAGGTCTTGATTACGTTATCCTCATAAAAAAGACAGGCAATGGTGTTACTTCTTTCTTCGATCGGACTCTGGCTGTTGAACTGCTGCACCTGACGGCCAAACGAGACAGAAAGAAAACGAGACAGTTTTGACCCGAAGGCATAGTTAAAAGTAGCTCTGGGACTCCACCGCTTATTGCCGAACCCGTGCCGAAACGCCACCGAACCGTTCAACGAGCGACGCGACCCCGTTGTGTCCAGATCGCGGCGCCACGAAAATTCAGGTTGCCACACCCACCCTTCGGCCGGATTAAAATTTAATTGCTGTAGCAGCGGGTTAACCGACACCGAGCTGATCTGGCCCTTGGCATAAAGGGGCTGGCCCAGCAATAGAAGTTTCGAAAATGTAAACTTGTTACGAACCTTATTGAGCGAATCTAGGTAGCGGGGATCTTTTTGAACTAGTTCCAAACTGTCTTTGGTAGCATAGTCCTTTCGCTCGTCGGGCATCAAAGGAACGGGTCGCATCGTCTCCCAATAAGAAGCATCTCGTTTATTGGCGCTGTCGGCATAGCGAAGCAGGGTTCTGTCAAAGAATTTCTTGACCCACTGCGGGCGGGTGTTGTAATCGGTGTAGACATTGACAAAACTTCCGTACGCATCGAATCCGAATTTTTTGGCGGCCGGATAAAGTACTTGGCTGTAGACCAACCAATCTCCCCTTCGGTCTTGCTGGTACAATTGCACCAAGCGTAACGTATCGAGCAGCTCCAGTTGCTGTTGCCGGACCAGCAGCAGGTCGACAGAATAGAGCTGCCAGTCATCTTCTACAATGGTGATCTCGCCACTAAAGAGCGGCTCCATCTTTCTGCGCGGGGTAACCAGAATACGACTGATGGCCTTCTGATTCTCATAGAAAGTACCCAGCAATTTGTACTTGTAAAACGAAAGGGCGTTGGTAGCCAGCGGTGACACAAAACCACGCGGGTTGACCCGTGAGGAGATCATCACGTTATTTTGATAGAGCCCATACTGATCGGGCACGGCCAGCCCGTAGCCATCACTGCTGCCACTGACCTTAGAAGACATCACCTCTACTTTTCTTTTGGAAGGACCGTCAATGGCAAATCGAGAAACGGTCTCGGACAAATAAATAATTTTTTGCTGGCTCGAATCACCATCCTCAAAATCGACTTTCTCTCCCATAAATTTTTTAGGATACGAACGAAGCCGAAGCTGTCCTTTTGAATACACCTGACAAGCATAAGAGCGGGTGCGGTCCAGGTTGTCTTGCTGATTGGCAATCGTGCTTCTAATAATAGCATAGGCCGGGTCTTCGCCCTTGGTAAGTACTACATCGGGCATGGTCAGTTCTTGGCGTTGCAACTGAAAATTAACCAGCATCTCCTCTTGCTGTACGGTCACCGCGATCTTTTGCTGCGCATATCCCACATACTGACAAAGCAAGGTGTACTTTCCGGGCAACAGACTAAGCTCGTAACGACCCTGGCTGTTGGCGATCGCTCCCTTGGTAGTGCCCACCACCAGTACAGAGGCATAGGGCAAGGGTTTTCCATCGGCATCAACGACAGCTCCCCTTACAAAAGCAGCTTTTACCCCCGTAAAGGCCAACAGTAAAAAAATAAGAACTACAAACCGCTTCATAGATCCAAACGCAACCGTGGTGCTATACTTTTGGAGCACTGCTTCTTGCATAATATCCGCATAACGCAGCAATACCCGATAGCAATCCACCTATACATCCTGTTATAAAAAGCAAAACCGCTGCCGATCCACCGGCAGGAAGAACCAACGCAACCTTCTGCGATAGTAGGCTGTGATTTTGCCAATCGATCCACCAGGCCAGCCCGCCCCACGCAATAAACATTCCCAAAAATCCCGCGGCGAACGATTGGGCGGCCGGCTGCCGCACCAAAGCCCCCACCACTGCGGCGGGAACCACGAAGCTCCACCAGGGCGCAACACCCAAAGTGCCAAGCGCCAGGCCGGTCAGACAAGTGATCAAAAGCGCAATACTAAACTTCATGCGTACTAAATTTTACGATTTTTTAAATTGAATTAGCCCCTTAACACGAGCATCTCCCTTTTCTTCGGGGCGCATTACCCATAGCGAATGGTAGGCTCCTTTTTCCCACACCGAAACATAATCGTCATAGAAACGGCTACCCGGGTTTCCACTTTGTCCGCCGGGATAGATTCCCCAGGCCTCTGTTTTGTTGGTGAGCTGTACGATCATGCGCCAACTGGGGCCATGACTATGTTTGATGGCATTGACGATATTTCCATAGCCACCCACGTTGAGTCCTTTTCGGGCAAAGGCCGGTAGGGCATCTTTGAGCAAATGATAGATGGACGGATTCATAAACTGAGACCAGGTCAATTTATTTTCTGAGGCTCTAGCTTCCAGCACCGTACAGGCCCGTTTAAAGCCAAGGGTCACGATGTCGGCCAGCGTTTCAATGGCCGGTGTGCGAATGTCGTCTGCAAATGACAGTGCCGTGTCTTTGGCAAGCAGTTCGAGTGTGGTCTGTTCGGTGGGCCAAGTGGCAATGGGATCTGTTTGCTTTAACTCATCACGCCAGATGGCCGCTTGTACACTGTCCCAAAAACATTGAAATACCGTTTGTCCGATACTATTGGGAGAAGCCATCAGGTCCCAACCAACAAATTCTTTCAGATACCCTTTTTCGGTAGCCGTAAGTTGATCGATCTTGAGATACTTGACCAAGATCGGGCGAAGGTCTTCGGCAGAGGTATTAAAATAGTCTTGGTGCAGGGCCATCATATCTTGAGGGGTAATCTGGCTCATGGCAGCCAGCCGCTTGTCGATACGAATACCGCGTGCGGTTATATAGGCCCCGGGAATAAAATAAGGATAGGTGCTGTCCGCCGCTCGCTGGTTGGCACTCTCTAAAAATCCTCGCTCAGGGTTAAGGCTGTGCGGATTTTCGGTTTGCGGAATATACCCCTGCCAAGCATAACTACTGTCCCAACCTGGCATTACATACAAGCCCTGCCCCGGCCAGCGGGCGGGAAAACGACCTTGTTGCCAAATGGCGATATCACCCGATTTGGAAGCGAAAATAAAATTCTGCCCCGGGCACTGAAATGTACGGATGGCTTCTTCGTAATCGGCATAGTTACGGGCCCTGTTCAGCTTATAGAATGTCATTCCTTCGTTGCTCGGATCGTGTGCTGCCCAGCGAACGGCCAGGTTCATTTTTGGTGAGTACCCGTTAGAAAATCGCTGATCGAACATGACCGGACCAAAGACCGTATAAGCCACCGTGTCGTAGACCGTGGCACTATCTTTGACCCTGATCTCCTCTACCCGCAAACGGGTGGGTTCCCATTTTTGATTGTACCAATACTCCTTTCGGGTATCATCCTTAAAGCGGATCTCGTAGTAATCTTTTACATCGCGCTGCGAATTGGTAACACCCCAGGCAATACTGTCGTTGAATCCGATAACGATCATGGGCGAACCCGGCAAAGAAACGCCGTACGCATTGCTCGAGGGAGTAGTAAGTTGCATCTCGTACCAAATAGAAGGTAGCGAAAGTTCCAAATGTGGATCGTTGGCCAATATGGGAGCGCCACTCTTGGTCTTGCTTCCGGCCACCACCCAATTATTGCTTCCGTTATCCGGATCGGGCTGGTAGTGTGAATGAGCTTCGATGGTGTCGCGGTGACTAAAATAGAGTGAGTCGGCAGAAGAAGGCACTACCGGTATGATGGCCGGCTTCGCAAAAACCGTACCTGTAGGAACAATGGGGAGCAGCGAATCAGGCACCTGGGGATAAAGTCTTTTTAACTGATCGGGCAAAAAGATCGACTTGGCGTTGGTGCCCGAGAGATCGTTCTCGGTTCCGGACGAAAGCATCTTGGCCATCATCTTTAAAAGCAGTGCACTGCGAAGATTGCTCCACCGCTCGGGAGTGGCTTGTAAAAGCTTATATTCGATAGGCATCTTTGCTTCGGTAAGCTGATCGATGTACGCGTTGACACCGGCGGTATACGAATCGAACAGCGATCGTGACAGCGGATCTTTTTCTATCTCGCGCAAGGCGTTTTCTGCTGCAAAGACCATACCCAGACGACGTTGCTCTCTGTCGAACTTGATGGCTTTGGGTCCTGCCAACTCGCTGGCCCTTCCGGCAGCGGCCCTTGTTTGCAGATCGATCTGAAAGAGCCGGTAGCGAGCATGTAAATACCCTTGTACAAAATAGAGGTCCTCCTCGTATTCGGCAAAGACATGCGGCACCAGTCGGTCGTCGAAATAAACTTCTGTGTTGCCCTTTAACGAGGTAAAGGTCAATGCTTCATTGGGGATCGCATCGTAGGGCTCCGCATTTTGCCAAAACCCGGCTTGGGGACTAAAGAATTTTCCAAGAGCGGGTACTTTACCCAGGGGCTTATCTAGAACCACCACCAAACCAATAGTTAGGGTGACGCTGACAAGAAATGGTACAAGACGCATGAGCAGATTTTGTACCTCAAATATAGGAATGATAATTAATCGGCTTTCTTGCCACTGAGCATGGGCACAAAAGAAAAATTATCATATACCTCCTCGACCAATCTTCCTCCCTCCAACCGGGTGATCTTTTTCATTTGCTGCACCTCGCCCTCTCCCACCGGCACTACCATCCAGCCGCCCGGACGCAACTGTTCTAGCAATCGGTCCGGAACGGAAGGGGCTGCGGCCGTTATCAAGATCCGGTCAAAAGGGGCAAAGGTGGGTAAGCCGGCATAGCCATCCCCATAAAAAAATTTAATTCCGGTCTGCTGATGCAACCAGTCAAAACCACGATTACTATCAAAGAGTGTCTTTTGTCTTTCGATCGTATAGACCAAGGCCCCCAACTTAGCCAGTACTACGGCCTGATAAGCACTTCCGGTACCTACCTCTAGTACTTTGTCGAAGCGTTTTACCGATAACAGTTGCGACTGGTAGGCCACTGTGTAGGGATGCGAGATGGTCTGCCCCTCACCGATAGGAAAGGCCCGGTCTTCGTAAGCGATCTCATCGAAGGCAGAGTCCAGAAAAAAATGACGAGGTACTTCGGTCATAGCGGCAAGCACCGCCTCATTAGAAATTCCTTTGGTACGCAGCGTTTCGACCAGCTTCTCTCTTAAACCCAGGTGTCGGTAGGTATCTATGGTCGGTCTCATAAGTTCAGGTCGGCCACAATACCGTTGATGCGTTTTACCAGACCCTCGGACACTTCTTCGTACTTCGAAGCATGATCGAGCGGGGCATACACGCTACAATAAAATTTGATCTTGGGTTCCGTTCCGCTGGGACGAGCGGCGATGACGCTGTCGTCTTCGAGTACAAATTGCAATACGTTAGAGCGAGGCAAGGCAATTGAGGTGGCGGCCCCTGTAACGAGATCGGTTCGCACACCCGATTTAAAATCCAGAAGAGCCACCACCTTCGATCCATTCAAAGAGACCGGAGGCTGCTTTCTGAATCGATCCATCATGTCCGCGATCTGGCGCTGACCATCCATTCCTTTTTTAGTAATAGAGAGCAGGTGTTCCTGATAACATCCGAATTGCACATAGAGATCGATCATCTTCTGGTACAACGATCGACCTTTTTGTCTTTCGTAGGCGGCCATTTCGCAAAGCAAGGCAACAGCGCTTACACCGTCCTTATCACGCACCTGATCTCCGATCATTAGCCCAAAGCTCTCTTCGCCTCCGATAATATAATTTTCGTCGGCTTCTTTTTGACGGATCAGATCGGCGATCCACTTAAAGCCGGTCAGTACACGATAACAATTGACCCCATAGTGTTTGGCAATTTCATCGATCATGGGAGTAGTCACAATGGTGGTCACCACCATATCATTGGCTCGGGCGATTCCTTTTGCCTTACGAGCTTCGAGCAAATAAGTAAAGGCAAGCACCGCAGTCTGGTTTCCGTTCATCAACACCCATTTGCCCTTATCGTTCTTGACACCGATGGCGAGGCGATCGGCATCCGGATCGGTGCCGCAAAGAATATCGGCATCCAGTTTTTCGGCCAGCCGAAGTCCCAAACTCATGGCTTCGCTCTCTTCGGGATTGGGATAGGCCACCGTCGGAAAGTTTCCGTCGGGTCGGGCTTGTTCTTCTACTATCTGAACATTCTCGAAGCCAAAACGACGAAGCACCTCGGGAACCAGCGTGATGCCCGTACCATGGATAGGCGTGTACACAATGGACATTTCTTTTTGAGCGCGGATCACTTCGGGATAAATGCTGAGCCCGGCAACCATCTCTATATATTGACGGTCCATATCTTTTCCGAGCAGCGTTATCAGTGTTTCACCACCCGACCAGCGAACCTCATCGACAGATTGTATCTTCTCTACTTCGGCTATTACATTTACATCATGCGGAGATACCAGCTGAGATCCGTCATTCCAGTAAGCCTTGTATCCATTATACTCCTTCGGGTTATGAGAGGCCGTGCAGACCACCCCGCCTTGGCAACCCAACGCACGAATGGCAAAAGACAGTTCGGGAGTAGGACGAAGATTTTCGAATAAAAACACCCGAATACCGTTGGCAGCGAATACATGGGCCGTGGTCTCGGCAAAAAAACGGCTATTGTTACGGCTATCGTGCGCAATGGCTACAGCTACTCCTTGCGGAAAGCAGCCCTTTAAATAATTGGAGAACCCTTGCGTGGCCATACCCACCGTGTACTTATTCATACGGTTGGTGCCGACGCCCATCAATCCCCTTAATCCACCGGTGCCGAATTCAAGATCGCGATAAAAAGCATCTTCCAGTTCTTGCGGAGCTGTTTGTTGCAATCGTAAGATCTCTTGCTTTGAGGCCTGATCGATGGAGCCCTGCAGCCATGTGTTGACCCTTTTTGCAATTGCCTCGTTCATTCGAATAAGATTTTTTAATGAGGCGAAGTTATTAAATTTTGTGCGCCCTTTCGTTACCGGTAACCCTGTAGCTTTGCAGCATATGCATGCCAGATCCTTACTGCTATCGTTGCTCTTGCTACAAGCTGTGCTACTGCCGGCGCAAGACAGCCTTTCCTTACAAAAAACGGTTCGGTATCGCAAAACTATCGTAGCGGCCGCCAACATAGCCGGCTACGGAGGCACCATGATCGCTTTGTATCGATCTTGGTACCTGAACTTCCCGCGCTCCAAATTTCATACGTTCAATGATTTTCCGGAATGGAAGCAAACCGATAAGGCCGGACACTTGTACAGCGCCTACATACAAAGCAGTGCCAGTACGGACCTATGGAAATGGGCCGGCATGAACAGAAAGACACGCATATGGGTGGGTGGTCTCAGCGGCACCGTTTATCAAACGGCCATAGAGATCTTAGATGCATATAGTACCGATTGGGGATGGAGCTGGGGCGACTTTGGAGCTAACCTGCTGGGTAGCGGCACCTACATTGCGCAAGCGCTGGCTTGGGACGATCAGCGGATCCGTCTTAAGTTTTCTTTTCA
>CAZZLP010000032.1:0-10449 GCA_964654705.1 uncultured Chitinophaga sp. | reverse complement strand
AAATTGGCATAGAAATCGGGCAAGAAAATATAACCGATCTTGGAGTCCCCCTCTTTTAGCACCGCGCTACGGGCATACCCTTCGTCTTGCACGATCTTTTCACGGATCATGGTAACTTCTTTTACATCACCGGCAGGCTTACGAATAATGAGCCGTACCTCGGTATTCTTTTTGCCTCTGATCAACTTGACAGCATCGGTGGTCATAAATCCGGTAAGGTCAACTGGCTCCTCTTTTCCTTGCGCCACTTTTAAAATGATATCCCCGGATTGGATTTGCCCGGACTTATAGGCCGGACTGCCTGTAACCACACTGGTAATCTTGATGGCACCGTCGTCGTATTGCAACATGGCTCCGATACCAAAGAACTCACCGCTCATCTCTTCGTCGAAGTAGCGTTTGTCTACCGGTGGCATAAACTCGGTATGCGGATCCATCGAAGTAGTGATGGTATTGACCAGCAGATTAAACTTGTCATCGTCATTGAACTTTAATCGCAAACGATCGAAGTTTCTGTCCATCAGCTTGGCCACCTTATCGCGGGATTCCCTTTCTAGTGTTGAATCGGCCTTATCGATAAACCCCTCCTTGCCCTTGTTCTTAGAGCGCAGCTCGAGAGCATCGGCATAACGCTCCAAAGTCATGAACTTTAATTTCTGTCTCCAGCGTTGCATCCGCTCCGAGGCCGTGGCAGGATAAGCTAATTTTTCGGCATCGAGTTCGGCTTGTTCCTTGACCGTAAAATCAAATGGCTTTGCCAGTAAGGTCTTGTAGATGTTGGCAGACTCCTTCATCCTTTCGGTAAAGACGTCGCCTGCTTTTTTGAAAAAAACGACCGGTGCCCCCTTTAATTCATCGTCGATCTTGTTCTCATAGGCCTTGAGCTGCTGCACATCGGCCAGTAACAGCATATTTTTTTCCGGATCTAACTCTTCGAGGTAGCGTCGAAATATCTTTTGCGAAAATTCATCATTGATGGGCTGCGGACTAAAGTGACCTTCTTCGAGCATTCGGCCCACCAGCACCATAATCTTCTCGTAACGTCCGGGCGGATCGGCAGGTCGGGTCAGGCCCATGGCGTGCAACGTTAAATAACCAAGGCCCGCCAGCAACAAGATCAATATCGGAATTCGCTTCATAGTCAACCAGTATTTTATGAACAAAGGCATGGGTCTCAAAAATAGCATAAATTGATGGGTGTTTTTTTGGCATCTGCGAAAGTTGCTTACCTTTGCAATTCTTTAACCGAAATGACCGCCCAAGCGATTTTTTTGGTGATTGACGGTGGCTATAGCTCAGTTGGTTAGAGCATCAGATTGTGGTTCTGAGGGTCGCCGGTTCGAACCCGGTTAGCCACCCCAAAGACCCCGTCTTACAGGCGGGGTCTTGTAGTAAGTAATCTCACACTATGCAGTACTGGCAATTGCTTTTGATCCTGATCTCGGGCTTTATCGGTTGGATCACCAACTGGGTCGCGATCAAGATGCTTTTTCATCCCCGAAAGCCCGTAAAGGTTCTGGGACTCACTATTCAGGGCATCTTTCCAAAAAACCAGAAACAGTTCGCTCAAAAACTGGGTAAAATGGTCAGTGGCGAATTTCTCTCGTTTGCCGATATCGAAAAAAAGATCAGCGAGCCTGGCAACATTCAAAAAATGATGCCGCTCATCGAAACGCATATAGATACTTTTTTAAAGGATCGTCTTAGCGAACAACTTCCGATGATCAGTATGTTCATAGGAGATAAGACCCTTTCGCGACTCAAGACCACGTTCATGCAAGAGATCGAAACACTTTTGCCCCCCGTCATGAAGTCGTATGCGGGCCAACTTAAAAGCGAACTTGATCTCGAAACCATCATTACCCATAAAGTGGCCGATTTCTCGTCAGATCGGCTCGAAGACCTGCTCTACCAGATCATGGCCAAAGAATTCAGATTCGTAGAATGGGTCGGCGCCATAATCGGTCTGTTGATCGGACTGGTACAGGTGCTGATCAGTACTTGGGCAAACTGAACATTTTCCATTCATAATTGTTATTAACCGACCGTGTAAAATGGATTGAACGCCAGTGTATTAGTTGCCGTTTTACGTCAAATTACAAACTCCTCTCATGAAATATTCCCTACTCTTGTCCCTTGCGCTGCTTTCCGCACTGCTCACCTTCTCTCAACCGCCCATGACCATGAACAGGGGCGCCGCTTCGACGGGAGCACGCCCGCAGTTAAACGGAAATTTTTATGGCAAAGTGCTAGAGGCGTCCAGTGGTAAACCCATCGAGTACGCATCGGTACAATTGCTGCAAAACAAGTTTGATTCGGTCTCCAAAAAAAGAAAAGATCAGGTCATTGCGGGCATGATTACACGTGCCAACGGCGAGTTCAGGGTCGAGAACATTCCGGCATTTGGGCAATATAAACTTCGAATCAATGTAGTCGGATACACCACCTACGAACAAGCCATTTCGTTCGACATAAAAATGCCACAGGGAGGCAACCCCGACTTCACGGTCCTGCTTGGCGCACTCGACAAGGACCTGGGCAACATCAAGATCAGTATCGCAGAAAAAACGCTCGAAAACGTTACGGTCAATGCGGGCACTTCCGGTTTGCGGCTGGGTATTGACAGAAAAGTATTTGGGGTAGATAAAAATATTGTCTCTGCCGGTGGTACTGCTGTCGATGTGATGCGTAATGTCCCTTCGATCAGCGTTGACATTGACGGCAACGTAACCATGCGCAACAACACCCCCCAACTCTTTGTAGACGGCAGACCCACTGTCCTGACCCTCGAACAAATTCCGGCCGATGCCATTGAATCGGTAGAGATCATCACCAATCCGTCTGCTAAATTCGATGCCTCGGGCGGAACGGCCGGCATTTTGAATATTGTTCTTAAAAAAAATAAAAGAGTGGGTTACAGTGGAAACCTGCGCAGCAATATAGATTCCAGGGCCCGAATTGGCATGGGCGGAGACATCAACATCAGACAAAACAAATTGAATATATTTGCCAGCGCCAACTTTAACCAACGTAAGTCGATCAGTAACGGGAGCACCGACCGTACTACCCTAATCACCAACCCGCAAACGCTACTGCACCAAGAAGATAAAAGTATCAGCGTGGGCTACTTTCTTTTTTTCAGGGGAGGATTTGACTATTTTATCAATAACCGAAATACCCTCTCCGTCTCTGTCAATAAAGGCGGCGGACAATTTGAGCCTACCAACACCGGAGATATTCAAATCGATTCGCTCTACAGCAATCCCAAAAAATCGAATAGCGAACGTTTTTCTTTATCCAAAAGTAAATTTGATTTTACCGGAATTACCACCAGCTTCAAACACTTATTTCCTCGTGCTGGCGAAGAGTGGTCGGTAGACCTTACCTACAACCTGAGCAACAGCAACAATTTTAACCAGATTACCACCAACTATTTCGACAATAGCGCTACTTCGTCGTTCAGAACGGCTGCCCAGCAGCAAGACGGAACGGGCAGCAATGATAATCTGGTCATTCAAACCGATTATGTAAGACCCCTTACCGATAAATCCAAATGGGAGGCCGGTCTTCGGGCGCAACTCAGAAATGTCGATAATCGAAATGATTTTTATCTGGTCAATGGCTCTTCGATTCGATACATACCGGCCTTATCGGTAAATTACAATAGCCACGATAACGTACTGGCGGCCTACAGCACTTACTCGAACCAAATAAAAAATACGGGCTATCAGCTTGGCCTCAGGGTCGAAAGTAGTCGCTACGATGGGGTACTGCCTGACCTGAACCAACGTTTTAGCATCGATTTTCCGGTAAGTCTTTTTCCCAGCATCTTTTTAACCCAAAAATTAAAGAAGAGCCAAGACCTGCAACTCAATTACTCGCGCAAGATTAATCGCCCTAACTTTTTTCAGCTTTATCCATTTACCGATTATTCAGACTCGCTTAACTTGAGCAGAGGTAATCCAAACCTGGTGCCCGAATTTACCAGTTCGCTCGAAGTATCTTACCAAAAGACCTTTACCAACAAGGATAATTTTATCGCCTCGGGTTATTTTAAACAAACCGACAACCTGATTACCCGCTACCAAGACAGAGAGGTCAATGTCACTACCGGCAAAGACGTACTAATCAATACCTTTATCAACGCCAATAGCAGCTATGTAACCGGACTCGAGCTGGTCTCAAAAAATAAAATGAGGCCCTGGTGGGATCTTACGACCAACTTTAACCTCTTTACTTCTGTCATAAAACTATCTGATCCCAACCTAGCGCAGCTTGATCCTTTTGCCTCGTTCTTTATCAAGATCAACAACAGTTTTAAAATACAGAAAAATCTGACGCTGCAGCTCTCTGGCGAGTACCTGTCCAAATCCGTATTACCGCCCGGCGGTAGTGGAGGCGGAGGTGGCCGCTGGGGAGGAGGCATGGGAGGTATGTTCGGCGGGGGTATGTTCGGACAGACCAGTGCCGCGCAGGGCTATCAAAAGGCCAATTATTTTGTAGATGCCGCCCTTCGCTTTGAATTCGGAAAAACAAAACAGGCCAATATCTCTTGGAATATCAACGATATTTTCAGAACCAGAAGACAGCAAGTATACTCTTCTTCTGCCCTTTTCGTACAAGACGTTTTTCGTCGCAGAGACCCGCAACTGATGCGAATAAACTTCGGATGGCGTTTTGGAAAGTTCGATCCTAATTTGTTTAAACGTAAGAGCACTAAACTAATGGGAGAAGGAATGGAAAATATCAATATGTGAGCCTGAATAAAAAGCTTCATATTGTCTGTCCGACTGCCCCCTGGCCGCTCAGTAGCGGTAGCCAAATTGACCAATTCTACCGTATTCGGAGTCTGCATGCAGCAGGCATTGGCATTACGCTTCACTATTTTACCAACCCCGGCGAAAGACATCCGACCGAGTTAAATCCATATTGCGAAGAGATCGCAGTATATCCGCTTGCCTTAAAAGGCCCGCGTACACTGCCCAACAGCATTCGCCTGCGTACCGATTCGACACTTTTACGACGTTTACAACAAGACGATCATCCGGTCTTGATCGAAAGTCTGGCTTGCTGTGGCATTCTCCATCCACTGACAAAGAACAATCGAACTATCGTGGTCAGAATCCAGCAGCTACATCATCGCCACTTACAAGAGAGGGCATTGCAAACCCGTAACCCCTTGCAACGGGTGCTGTGGTATTTTGAGAGAAAGAAATTACTCCGATTTACAAAGCAGTTGCCCGCCAAAGCCACTTATATCTGCTGCAACGAGACACAAGCCCGCTATTACAGAGAAACACTGGGTATTGGATCGGCCTATTCCTTACCGGCCTTCTCGCCCTATGACCACCTAAGAGCAAAAGAGGGAATCGGCAGCTTTTGTCTTTTTCAAGGCAATCTCGCTGAGCCTGAAACAGAGAAAATAGTTGATTGGCTGCTTACCCGCGTCTTTTCAAGGGTACAGATTCCCTTTGTCATTGCCGGAAAAGATCCTTCGGCGCGTATTGAAAAGCTGGTACACCTTTACCAACACACCTGTTTGGTGGCCAACCCCGGCGAGACCGAGCTGGATGATCTTATCCAAAAAGCACAGATCAATATCTTACCGGCTTCGGTAAGCGCGGGTACCGGCATAAGGCTGCTTCATGCCGTCTCGCTAGGAAGGCACTGTGTATGCAACCATAAAGCGCTAATGGATACTCCATTCAAAGAGACCTGCCATAGTGCCGAAACTGCCGAAGGCATCGCCTATTTACTAACTGCGCTGCAGTATCGTCCATTTGGAGAAGAAGAGATCGTCTTGAGAAAAAAATTACTAAAAAAACACTTCGATACTCAACAAAGCACCGACGCCCTTATTCGATATTTATGGTAGCGTTATCAATGACCTTGCCCGATTCCGTACGAATAAGCCGAGCAGGAAATTTCTGTACCACTATATAGTCGTGCGTGGCCATAACGACCGTCGTATTATAGTCGCGACAAATATGAAAAAGCAATTTCATGATCTCATCAGAGGTCTCGGGATCAAGATTTCCCGTTGGCTCATCGGCCAAGATAAGTTTGGGAGAATTCAGCAGGGCACGGGCAATATCGACACGCTGTTGCTCACCGCCGCTCAGCTCAAAAGGCATTTTGAACCCTTTTGACTTTAAGCCGACTTTATCGAGCACATCGGCAATTTTTTCATTCATAAGTCGCTCATCGGTCCACCCGGTAGCTCTTAATACGAATTTCAAATTATCATTGACATTGCGATCGGTGAGCAATTGAAAATCTTGAAAGACCACGCCCAGATTACGACGCAGGTAAGGAACCTTCTTCCAATCTAGTGTCTTAAGCGGAAAGCCCGCCACCGTGGCCTCCCCATCTGTCAGGGGCAATTCGCCGTACAGGGTCTTGAGCAAACTGGATTTGCCGGTTCCGGTCTTTCCTACCAGGTACACAAACTCTCCTTTGTTGACCCTGAGATGCACATCGGACAATACCAGATTGGATCCCTGGTAGATATTTACCTGTCTAAGATCTATAATGGCGTCTGACATAAAACGATTTTATGCAAAATACTATCATTTAACCGCAATCGGTCAAAAAAGGAGTTGTTGCTTACTCGTTGTAATCTCCAGCGAAGAAGCTGGCGCATCCTCGACACGGCCGATCACCTGGGCAGCCACACCAAAACTGCGGGCCAGCTCGATCAACCGGTTCGCTTTTGCCTCGGTGGTATAGATCTCCATACGAGTACCCATGTTAAAGACCTGGTACATTTCTCGGTCATCGGCACCACTCGCCTTTTGTATAAGTTCAAAAACCGGAGGTGGCGTAAATAAATTATCCTTGATCAATTTCATTGGGCCCGGCAGGTACTTGAGACATTTGGTCTGCCCGCCCCCGCTGCAATGTACCAGCCCGTGAATCGCATCGAAATGTTCGGAAATAATGGCAGCAAGCACCGGAGCGAACGTTCGGGTAGGACTCAGCAATAGCTGCCCCACCGATACGGGCTCTCCCTCGACCATGATCGTATCGCTAAGCTGATGTGGCCCGATATATACGACCGATTCATCCAACCCGTTGTCATAAGACTCCGGAAAACGAGCCCCGTAGGTCTTTTGCAAACTGTCGTGTCTGGCGCTAGTCAGCCCATTGCTGGCCAGACCGCTGTTATAGGAAGTCTCGTAAGCGGTCTTGCCAAAACCGGCCAGCCCAACGATCACATTTCCCGGAGCGATCTTTTGATTGGTAATCAATTTAGCCTTGGGCCAGCGCGCCGTCATGGTGCCATTAACAGTGATGGTTCTTACAAGATCGCCTACATCGGCCGTTTCTCCTCCTAGGTAATGGATATCGATGCCATAGGGACGCATGGATTCAAAAAAAGAACGAGTCCCTTCTATGATCGCTTCTAGCACTTCGCCGGGAATCAAACGTTTGTTTCTGTCGATGGTAGAAGAGAATAATAAAGGAGAAGTAACCCCCACGCAGAGCAGATCGTCCAGGTTCATGACAATAGCATCTTGGGCTATCCCCTTCCAAATAGAGAGATCGCCGGTCTCTCGCCAATACAGATAAGCTAAAATACTTTTCGTGCCGGCACCGTCGGCATGCATAATGTTGACCCAGCTATCATCATTACACAGGTAATCGGGGTAGATCTTACAAAAAGCGTTAGGATAGAGGCCGGGGTCAAGCCCCCGCGTGGCCTGGTGCACTTCTTCTTTCTGAGCCGATACACCGCGTTGTGAGTACAATGACATGCTGAACTGTGGCAATGAATAGATAGGCAAATTTACAGATTAATGCCCGTTCGGTCAACTCGAAACAGACAGTTATCTTTGCGGCCCATGAAGGTCCATTTCGATATCGAGAAACTACCTGCCTTTACACGTGCGGTCATAACGATCGGCACTTTTGACGGTGTTCATCACGGGCACCGGCAAGTACTTGCAAAACTTACCGAAAGGGCCAAAGCGGTAGCAGGCGAATCGGTCATGATCACTTTTCATCCGCATCCCAGACAGGTAGTCTCTTCTGCCATTTTAGGAATCCGTCTTATCAATACCATCGAAGAGCGGTTAAAACTGCTAACCTCGCTCGATATCGACCACGTGGTGGTCGTACCTTTTACGGATGTCTTTGCCAACCTTACGGCCGATCAATACATTGCCAATTTTTTAGTCGAAAAATTCAGACCCCATACCATCATCACCGGATATGACCACCAGTTTGGCAGAGATCGGCTTGGCAATTTTCAATTGCTGCAACAAATGGCCGTCGTACATGGGTATCAATTGGAGGAGATCCCCAAACACATGCTCGAAAGTATCTCGATCAGCTCTACTCGCATCCGCGAAGCACTATTGCACAGCGAGATCGAAAAGGCCAACCGGCTGTTGGGATATGCTTTTTTCTTTAGCGGAATCGTGGTGCATGGTAATAAAATCGGGCGTACCATCGGTTACCCTACCGCTAACCTTCGGGTTACGGATACTGAAAAGATCGTTCCCGGTAATGGCATCTATGCCGTTTACGCCCAACCTGAGCACTATGACCAACCCCTCAAAGGCATGATGAGTATCGGATTCAGACCCACCGTAGACGGAAAGAGCAGGGTAATAGAGGTAAATCTCTTTGGCTTCGACGAAGAGATCTACGACCAGCGCCTGACGGTCTATGTGCAACGCTATTTACGCGCCGAAAAAAAATTCGAGAACCTGCAAGCGCTCGTCAGTCAACTACATATCGACAAGGCTACCAGCCTGGAGCTGCTTTGATCAGTACTCGATCAAGTATTGCAGCTTCTCGGGGGCATCAAAAAAATCATCGATATCTACCGAGAGAGTTGCTTTTCGCTTGTCATCAGACAACTTGAGTCCTTTGCCCTCTGCCTTAGTGGCCGGACGTGGCAAATTGATCACATAGGTAGATTTCATAGAAAGTCCCATACCGGACAACTCACGCATACTTTTTAAAAACTCATCTTCTTCGGCCTTCGCATAACGCGCTTTGTTGAGCTCTCGCTTAATGCTGCCAGCTGTAATCGTCAGATCGTAGTAATCATCAAAACTGGTGGGCGAAGGCATCTGACGGCCACCGGTAGGCAACTTGTCGCCTAATTGACGACGAGCCACATCACCCAGTAGTTTACCAGAGAGCGGTTGTATAAAAGAAGCCTGTCCGGGGCTATCAAAAGGCATTCGAATACCCGTCTTCATTTTATCGGAGGCAATATCCATATTGATGGCGAGGCTGGCCTTGGCCACTAACGCTTTTTCGTCGGCTGTAAGACCGGCGAGACTATCTGCGGTACTTGCCAATGAGATAGTGGTGTCCATTTTTTGCTTTTCGATCTCGGAGAGATTTTGTGCAGCCCCCATTTGACGAGCCAAACCCAGTAGCCCGCCCATATCGGTACTGGCAGAGAACACCCCTCCCCCATTCTCGTTGAGGGTGATCTCTTGCGTGTTGTCAAGACAACCGGTCAAAAGAAAAGTCAGTGTAAGAGTGGCTAAAAAAGAAAAACGCATAAAAAATGATTTTAAAAAAGAGTTATAATAAAATTTTCATGACCAGCTCTCGGAGCAACGACCCATCGCTTGCCCCGGCCGTACCGATCCCGACTGACCTTAAATTGTACTGATGCAGCAACAGCAATACTTTTTCGGTGGCAGCGTAATCGAAATTACGAGTAGCCGCTTTATAATCCTTCACATAAAACGGAGGGACCCCCAATACTGCCCCCAGCGTCTTATCATCCCCTCCCGCTGCGCCAAAAAGCATAAACACTTTTGAGAAAAACCCGTACAGAGAAGGAATGATCAGCTGAATGGGACCAGCCTTGGGGTTGGCCTCAAAGTAACCGATAATCCGAAGACAACGGGTCGTATCTTTTTTAGCGAGCGCATGCTGCAACTCAAACACATTATACTCCTTACTGATGCCGACATAACGCTCAATATCATCTGGCGTAATGGTCTTTCGCTCTGCCAGGTTAACGGCCAGTTTCTCTAGCTCGTTCTCGATACGCTGCATGTCTGCCCCGATATGGTCGACCAGCAGACCCAGCGCCAACGGCTCTATGGATAATCCTTTAGCCTGTACCAGCGACTCCCCAAAAGAACGTAGGTCGGGGTCACTTAATTTTTTGGTAGATACCAGCACACCCGTGTCTTTGATAAGTTTGGCAAACTTTCGACGGTTATCGAGTTTTTTCTCTTTATACCCAATAACAAGAACAGTAGAAGAAAGGGGTTGTTCCAAGTAAGGCTCAAGCCTATCGATATCACGCATGTGCTGCGCCTCTTTGATAATCACGACCTGTCGTTCGGCAAACATGGGATAGCGCTTGCAAGCATTGATGACATCGGGCCAAGACGCATCCCGTCCATAAAAAACGCTCAAATTAAAAGAAGCCTCCGATTCGGTCAGCAACGAATGTTCTGCATAATC
>CAZZLP010000031.1:0-10569 GCA_964654705.1 uncultured Chitinophaga sp. | reverse complement strand
GATGTACTTCCGCAAAGTGGTAGTGAACGCAGATACTTTAGACTTTGGGGGTCACCATCCGATCAGGCGCATCTTTTGGGGTCGCAACAGAGCGTGATTGCCACCTATGGCAATAATATCAAAGAGAACGAAACCTTCTTCTACTTTAGCGACCATTTTAAGAAAAAAGGGCTGGCTGTTCCGGAAATCCTGGCTATCAGCGACGATCGGCAGTTTTACCTGCAAGAAGACTTTGGCGACCATTCGCTGCTTTATCACCTGGAAAGTAAAGGCTTTACCGAAGAGGTCTATCAACTTTTTGCCAAAACTACCGCTGCGCTGGCCGCTTTGCAGGTAAAAGGAGACGAAGGGCTCAACTATAACAAATGTCTTACCAACAAAGAATTTGGCAAGCAAGCCATCTTGGCCGACTTGCTTTACTTTAAGTATTATTTTTTGGATGCGTTACGTCGCCCTTACGATAAACAAAAACTAATCGATGATTTTGAGGCCCTCAGCAATTACCTGACGCATACAGAGTACCAATATTTTTTATTCCGCGATTTTCAGAGCCGCAACATTATGGTAAGTGGAGACAACGAAGTGCATTTTATCGACTACCAGGGCGGAATGAAAGGCGCTCCTCAATACGATCTGGCCTCGTTGCTTTGGCAAGCACGCGCTAACCTTTCAGAAGACTGGAAGCAACGCCTCCTCGAAGACTATATGGACGCGTTCGAAAGAACGATCGATACCAAGATCGACAGAAAGTTATTTAAAAGTCAATACCACGGCTATGTGCTGATTCGCCTTTTACAGGTACTGGGGGCATATGGCTTCAGAGGGCTTTTCGAACGAAAAGCACAGTTTTTGACCAGCATCCCACTGGCACTTCGTAACCTGAAAGAATTTTTAAGACAACATAGCGTAGGCATTGCCGTTCCGGAATTCAGAAAAGTATTAGACATCTGCATCAGCGACGAAGTGATCGAGGAGTTTACCCCCACCCAGGCGACCGAAACCACGCCGCTCGAGGTAAAGGTTTATAGTTTCTCGTATCGTAATGGCCATCCTCCTGATACCTCGGGTAACGGAGGCGGATTTATGTTCGATTGCCGCGGCATCTTAAACCCCGGTCGCATCGACAGCATGAAATCGCTTACCGGCAGAGACAAACCCGTTCGCGACTTTTTAGAACAACAAACGAAAATGCCCTCTTTTTTAAATTCGGTCTTTGATATAGTAGATCTGACGGTAGAGGATTATATCAAAAGAAGATTTGAAAGTCTGACCGTAGGATTCGGTTGTACGGGAGGTCAGCACCGCAGTGTCTATGCCGCCGACGAAATGGCCAGACACTTGCGTAATAAGTTCAAGGTAAAAGTAAAGTTGTATCACGTGGTACAAGACGAAAAGAACTGGATCAACACTCCCGAAGCCAAGTAGCGTATATGATTACACGTGCCATGATATTTTGTGCCGGCCTGGGAACCCGTTTTAAACCTTGGACGGATAAGCATCCTAAGGCACTCGCCGTAGTCAACGGCAAGAGTTTATTGCAGCGCAACATCGAATACCTGCAAAGCTTCGGCATCTTTAGTGTAGTGGTCAATGTGCATCACTTTGCCGATCAGATCGAGGCAGCCATCGAACTCAATCGGGGCTGGGGATCGGAGGTACAGATCAGTAATGAACGGGACAAGCTACTCGATACCGGTGGAGGTTTGTTGAAAGCAAAATCTTTTTTCGAAGAAGATCAACCCTTTTTGACCTGTAACGCCGATATCCTTACCAATTTGCACATCGGAAAGCTGATAGAGTTTTACGACAAGAACCAGCCCCTCATCACTTTTGGGGTAACGCAACGGGAGAGTTCGCGTTCGCTTTTGCTAAATGCTTCGCACCGGCTTTGCGGTTGGCGTAACAATAAGACCGGCGAAGAAAAAATCGCAATTACCTCGATAGATCGTGCCCTGCTGCAACCCTTTGCCTACAGCTGCGTGGCACTATTCGATTACAGTGTCTTTAATCTGATGCGGGGTTATGGGTTTGCCGGGAAATTCTCTTTGATCGACCTGTACCTGGCCCTGGCGGCCGACTACCCGATCTTAGGCTATGAACACAGTCAGGACAAGGTGGTAGATGTCGGCAAACCAGAAAGTATCGCCCTGGCCGAACAACACTTTCATTAACTCTTTTTTGAAAAGATCATTCACGTAAAAAACGTATACTATGCTTACTCGTTTTGTAACACTTTTTTTGCTGTTGACAGGCGCTACTTGGGGAGTGCTGAACGCACAATCAAATTACGATCACAGAGAAACCTTTCATCCGCAGTTTTATCCTTATCCCGGCAACGAGATGCGCAGTGCGAGTGGAGAACCGGGTCCCCGCTATTGGCAAAATAAGGCAGATTATTCGATCCAATGCCGACTGGATACAAGCACCCATACGATAACGGGAGAGCTGGTCATTACCTACACCAACAACTCGAGCGATGCCCTTCGTTTTTTGTGGCTGCAACTCGATCAAAATATTTATAAAAGCGATTCCAGGGCTTCGGCCACGACCACCGAGGCGGGCGGACGCTGGGCCAACGGCGGATTTACAGACGGCTATCAAATCAATAACCTGCAAGTTGAAACGGCCGGTCTCTGGGCAGCTCCGTTGCAACAAACAGTAACCGACACAAGAATGCAGCTATGGTTAAAAAATCCGCTAACCAAGGGCGAGAAACTGCGATTAAAGATGGGTTATAAGTTCCAGATTCCCGAATACGGAACGGACCGTATGGGGAGGTTGCTTACCAAGAATGGATGGATCTATGAGATCGCACAGTGGTTTCCGAGAATGTGTGTCTATGACGATCTACAAGGTTGGAATACGATGCCTTACCTCGGAGCGGGAGAGTTCTATCTCGAATACGGAGATATTGATTTTAGCGTAACGGCACCGGCTAATTTGATGGTGGTGGGTTCGGGCGAGCTGCTCAATCCCAAAGAATGCTATACACCCTTACAGCAAAAAAGATGGGAGCAGGCGGCTGCGTCGAATACGACAGTCATGATTCGCAGTGCGGCTGAAGTAAACGACCCTGCTTCTCGCCCTGCAGCCGCTATGCTTACTTGGAAATTCAAGATATCGAATGCACGCGATGCGGCTTGGGCGGCCTCCAAAGCTTTTGTTATCGATGCGGCCAAGATCGAGTTACCCAGCTCGAAAAGATCGATGGCCATCAGCGCCTACCCCGAAGAAAGTATTGGAAAGAACGGATGGCAGCGCTCTACCGAAATGATCAAGGGCTCTATCGAATATTATTCAAAAAAATGGTTCGAGTTCCCTTATCCAGCGGCCACCAACGTAGCAGGCATAGTAGGGGGCATGGAATATCCCGGCATTGTGTTTTGCTCTTCTAAAAGCATGGGCGAAGAACTATGGGGCGTCACCGACCATGAGTTCGGACATACGTGGTTTCCGATGATCGTGGGTAGCAATGAAAGAAAATATGCCTGGATGGACGAAGGTTTCAATACGTTCATCAACGATCTTTCTACCGAGGCTTTTAACAAAGGAGAATTCAAACCCACGTTCTTTCCTGATCCCAGCGCTCCCTTTATGGTCAAGATGGTCTTTGGCGAAAAGATGGACGGACTCTATACCCTCCCTGATGTGATTCAGCAAAACAACCTTGGTGTTGCCGCTTACCTAAAACCAGGACAGATGCTCACACAGCTAAGAGAACAAGTACTGGGTGCCGAACGATTCGATATGGCTTTTAAAGAATATGTACGACGCTGGGCCTTTAAGCATCCCAGCCCCTGGGACTTTTTTCACACCATAGAGAACGTTTCAGGAGAAGACCTTGGTTGGTTTTGGAGAGGATGGGTGCTCCATAGCTGGAAGCTGGATGTTGCGGTACGCGATGTACGCTACAAAAAAGGAGATATGAACAACGGCGCAGAAATTACCATAGAGAATCTTGAAAAAATGGTCATGCCCGTATCGGTAAAAGTAATCGAGACCAACGGTACGGAACATATGCTTTCGCTTCCGGTAGAGATCTGGCAGCGCGGCTCCAAGTGGACCTTTGACGTACCCACTACCTCAGAGATCAAGCAAGTAAGTGTCGATCCTGAAAAAAAACTACCCGACTTTGACCGGGCTAATAATACCTGGAAAAAAGTCGGGTAGAGATACCCCCAATAATGAAATTCTTAACGATCGGCCGGTACATTGTACTGGCCGATCTACTATTTACCACTATCGAATGTGTACCTTGCCTTCTATCAATTTATTGCCCGCTGCATCTCCCACTACCACAAAGTAGATACCGCGTGCCGCCCTGCTCAGATCAACGGGTAGTAAAGTATAGGGCCCCGAGATCGGAAAGCCACGCTTGTAAACGGCAGCTCCTTTAGCATCAAAGATCACTAACTGACGAGAGGTACTTCCACCGCCTGCATTGTAATACGACACAGTAAAGTTTCCGTCGTTGGGAGAAGGAAAGATAAAGAGTCGTGAACTTACATTGGCGGTAATGGTTACGACCTGCGAAAGTGCAGAGCAGAATAAACCACTGGGCCAGGTCTCTCTTATGGCCGCCTGATAGTCGCCTAATCCATTTACAGTAACCGTATAGGTATTATTCAGCGGTGTAACGGATTGTCCATTGTAGGTCCATACTGTACTGATGACACCCCCGGTGGTGGCGCTGGGTGTTGCCGTAAGGGCCGTTTGCTGGCCGGGTAATAAACTGGTCAGCGGTGCTGCGGTTAACCCGATGCCGGGTACCACCCGCACGGTCAGCAGCGAAGCGGAAGAAATAACAGGAGTTGTACAAGTATTATTCCATGCCTGACAGCGATAACGATTTCCATTCATGGCAGCAATAACGCCAGACAACGAATAGGTAGGACCGTTGGCTCCGGCAATATTACTCCAGGTGGTACCGCCATCGGTGCTGGACTGCCACTGATAATTGATGGCAGGTCCACTCACAGCCGTTATGCTAAAGCTGGCACTGCCACCGGCACAGATCTCGACACCTGGGGCACTGCGCTCTATTACTACCGGGGCATGCACCGTAAGGGTAGCCACGGCAGAAGTAACCGCCGGAGTACAGGTGCCGGCTACCAAACAACGATATTGATTGCCGCTAAGTGAAACAGTAACGCCGGTTACCACCAGTGTCGCCGTAGTAGCGCCTGAATAAATACCTCCATTGGCAATATTCACAAAACCCGAACCGGTATTGACCTGCCATTGATAGGTGATGCCAGTTCCGCTGGCAGCAACAGCAAAGTTGATGGTGCTACCAGTACAGATGGTTTGCGAAATCGGAGAAGCGCTGATCAGAGGCAAAGAATTAACGGTAAGCAGGGCCGCATTGGTAATGGCTGCGGTCGTACAAACCGAGTTAGATACGAGACAACGATATTGATATCCGCTCATAGAAGGAGAAACAGAAGAGATGGCCAGGGTAGCACCAGTTGTGCCCGAATAGATACCGGCACTTGCGATATTGACAAAACCGGCACCGGTATTAACCTGCCATTGATAAAGAAGACCCGGACCACTGGCCGTTGTACTGAAACTTACAGCGGCCCCGTCGCAGACTACTTGTGGCAAAGGTTGCGAAGTAATAACGGCCGGTGCCACTACCGATAAAGTGGCCGCCTGAGAAGTAGCGGTTCCGGGAGTACAAGTACCATTGACCACACAGCGGTAACGATTTCCGTTGAGCGAAAGAGTCGTATTCGAAATAACATATTGTGATGCCGTGGCGCCGGCAATGGCAGACCACACCGTACCACCATCGGTGCTGACTTGCCATTGATAAGTCAGTGCTGCTCCTGCAGCGGTCACGTCAAAAGTAGCGGAGCTGCCCTGGCATACAGCGATATCTTGCGGTGAAGCCGTTACAGCGGTAATACCACTTACGCTTAGCAAGGCGGCCGAAGAAGTGGCCGTAGCACCACAACTGTTAAGGAGCACACAGCGATAAAGATTACCGGACAGCGAGACTGCTGCGCTGGCAATGGCATAGGCAGAAGATGTAGCCCCGCTGATATTGGTATAGGTAGCGCCCCCATTGGTACTCACTTGCCACTGATAGGTTACATTGCTGGCACCCACACTAAAGCTAACGGGCGAACCGGTACAAACCGATTGCGATTGTGGCTGCGCAGTAATGACCGGGGCAGGTCCTGTGGTAATGGTAAAGGTGAGCTGACGGGTTTGGGTGGTAGCGCCCGTTGCCGTACCCTGCACGTTTATCTGATAGCTTCCCGGAGAGAGGGTGTTTGTTCCGCCTAACACTACAAATGTGCTGGCCCCGGGTGTAACAGGATTGGTTGTAAAAGTTACGGAGGTGCCGGCGGGGTTACCGGTTGCGCTCAGGGTTATGGGATTGGTAAATCCTCCGGCAGAAGTTGTACCGAGAGCGATGCTCATATTTTGCGGAGCAGGACAATCGGCTACTGCGGCAGCAGGCGTACTGAAACTAAATCCGGACGGAGGCGGAACCGTTGTGGTCCAAACGCCTCTTCCGTAAGTAGAGGCAACGATTGTTCTGTCAGAGGCACGGTATTTAAGCATGGTCACACGCACGTTGGGCATAGAAGACGAAGCTTCCCATACAGTGCCGGCACCATTAATAAGATCGGTTTCCCAAACGCCGGTCTCTGTAGCAATAAAGGCTTTGTTATCGGAATCAGGATGAAACAACGCCCAACGAACGGGCATGTTAGGAAGATTGGTTCCGCTAACATCATCCAACGCTGTCCAGGTAACACCCCCGTTATTGGTGACCCATACATTTTGTACGTTGTAATTAGAGTAGACGACCATAATGCTATTATCGGACGAACCGGTCACCACGCAACTTACATATCCACCGGGCGCACCGGCCGGGGTAATATCGACGGCAGCGGGGGTTGCAGTATTGGCCTGATCTACACGAACTACTTTTCCGTTACCGGTACCAAAGAATACGCGATGCGCCGAGTAGGGAGAAACATGAATGGCCGATGGCCGCTGACCGGCAAATTCTGGGACGTTAACGATATTGGTGTCGGCACTGGCAGCGCTGGTGGCCGTCTGAGGATTGTTCCAACGCAGGTAATTGCCGGTTCCGCTGCACGCATAGATAATATTGGCCTCGTTGTCATAATCCCAGGGATTGATGAAGCGACCAGTGTTACTATTCAGGTTGATAGAGCTCCAACTGGTACCATTATTGCTGCTTCTTCTGTAGTTATTGTATACATAAGATCCAAACTGAAAATTAGGTTGATTCTGGTCGATGGCCACAAAAGCTCCATCGCCTCCGGTCACTTCCACTGAGTTGCCCAAGCCTGCACTACTTAACTGATGCACCCCATTATCTTGAGCACCCGCCAGAAAATAATTTGGTTGCGCCGCTTGATCCGGATGAATGGCCGCAGAATAGAATTGCTTTATTCGCAAACCGGTGTTGCGATCGCGTATGGTGGTTCCTTTATCAGAAGAATAGTGAACACCGCCATCGCAGGCAAACATCAATTTGTTGCCTCCGTCCCACCACTGAATGTCGTGCTGATCGGCGTGTACGTATTGGCCGGAGGTACCCACCCAGGCAGAGATACGCTGCCAGGTGTCTCCGCCATCCAGCGTGCGGGCACAATCAATGGCTCCAATAATACATTCGTTGGGATTGGCCGGATTGATGCGTACCGAAAGATCGTACCAGGCCTGCCCGTTGGCAAAAGGAGTATTAGAAACGGTGTTGGGAGGGGTACCGGTAGTAGCTGCCCAGTTGTCTCCGCCATCAGTAGATTTAAATACTTGCGTAACCTGATTGGAGTTATTGGCGGGTATGGCATAGAGTACGTTACCACTGACAGCGATCTCGGCGCGATTATTAAAGATGGCGAAGGGTACGGTAGGCGAATTCCAGCCCGAGCCCGTACTTACGGTGGCGGGGTTATCGGTATAGCGATAGCTCTGCGCAGAGTTGATTCCGGTTACAATATGCAACCGAGAAAGCGTTGCCGTACTCGTGATCTCCATATCACAGATAGCGACAGAAGCTGCTGTAGAGGGGGTAATGTTGGTCCAGCTAGTGCCTCCGTTGGTAGATCTAAATAAACCTGAGCGTGTAGCGAGATATACATTGCCTAAATAATCACACAAAATTCGAGTACAGTTTACATAAGCCGCAGTACTAGAAAGGTAGGTCCATGAAGTTCCGCCATCGGTGCTTTTAAATACCCCTACCCCTTGTGCGGCATCGGCATTAAAATAAGATTCACCGGTACACAGGTACATGGTCTGTTGAAACCCGGGGCGAGGATCTTGGCAAACGGCAGCTATGGCAAGGTTCGATAAAAAATCATTGACAGGCGTCCATACGGCAGGACTGGCCGTAATGTCAGTGGTCTTCCATAATCCACCGGAAACGCTGCCGGCAAATACCGTTTTTTTAGTAGGATCAAGCGAATCGACCATCAGGGATCTGATGCGTCCTGACGTAATTCCGTTATTGGCCCTGCTATTTCCATTACTAGGCCCCACTACGTCGGCATTGGGACCGCGCTCTACCCAATTAAGTGCATTCAACCGCAGCCGAAGTGCATTTTCTCTGGCCTCTTCGGTGGCAAGTTTAGCGGTCAACAATTTTTGCCAAGGCACACGACCGGTGGTAAGGTCGCGGGTCATTTCTATTTCTTGGCGAAGGGCCTCTTCGGGACCATCGTATTCTCCTTCTTCTTCTTGTTCGTACAAGGTGCTGTTTTGGCAAGAAAATAAAAAAGCGGAGAGCAGCAAGGAGGCAAACAAAGTTGCCAGACGAGGGGTTGCAAATTTCGGCATGGGTATCAAGAATTACTAGTTGCCGAAAATAAGCAAAACGCAGAAAACCGCAGGAGTAAATTATTACCGCGCAGCGATCATGGATATCTCCACGTTCACGAACTTGGGCAATGCCGATACCTGTACGGTTTCGCGGGCCGGAAAGTCGGCCACAAAGAAGCTGCCGTATACCTCATTGACCTGAGCAAATTGATGCATATCGGTCAAAAAGATAGTGGTCTTAATAACATGGCTAAAATTCATGCCGGCCGCATCTAAAATGGCCTGCAAATTCAGCATGACCTGACGGGTCTCGGTAGCAATATCCTTATTGTTAAGTTGACCGGTAACGGGATCAAGACCAATCTGACCCGAAATAAAAAGTTCATCGCCCTTCAGTATAGCTTGGTTATACGGACCAATGGGGGCCGGCGCCTTGGTGGTATTGATGATGGTCTTGGGCATAAAAACGATTTAAAGGATGATTTTTAAAGGGTACACCTCGAATTGATAGGCGAATTTAGGTTTATACGCTTTCTTTGCAAAAAGAGTCATCATGACCATAGCCGTGGTAGCCACCGAGGCGCAGCAACAAGAATGGATGACTAAAGCCATCAGCGATACCCTTACTATCGTATGGCTTCGCGAGTCTGCCAAGGTAGACAATGCCCAAGCGTATATTAATTTAAGGGCAGAGGAACAATGGCTGCACCAACCCATCCCCGACTATCTTTCTTCGCTGGTCCTTGTCAATGCCGTGGTATCGCAAGACAGTGATTGGCCCTCTAATTTTATTCGTATCAACGGGTGGCCCGGATTTTTGTCGGGGGCCACACTGGAGGCGACAGGAGGAAATGATCGGCAACGACAAGCGGCCGATCAGCTGATGCAACTCTGTGGACGCCGGCTGGAGTGGGTTCAAAATCAACCGGGCTTTATCGGAGCCCGTGTGGTAAGCGCCATCATCAACGAAGCCTACCTTACCTTACAAGAAAAGGTCAGCAGTAAAGAAGATATTGATACGGCCATGAAACTAGGCACGAACTATCCCATGGGACCCTTTGCCTGGGCCAGTGCCATTGGTATCAAAAAAGTGTATGCGTTCTTGAAAAAATTAGCGGAGCAGCAACCCCGCTACACGCCCGCAGCCTTATTAAAAGAGGAGGCCGAACAATAATGGCGACGATCCTTTATATCGATACGGCGCTCGAGGTCGCCTCTATTGCTTTATCCGTTAACGAGCAATGCATCGCTGAAGCTAGTAATGCGGTACAAAACGATCATGCCGCCTGGTTACATACCGGTATCGAGGCACTGCTGAAAAAAAACGAATTGACCCCGCAAGAGCTGGATGCCGTGGCAGTAACGACAGGCCCCGGATCTTACACGGGGCTTAGGGTCGGTCTCTCTTCTGCCAAGGGGCTATGCTATGCACTGCAAAAACCATTGATTACCCTGTCAAACTTGCAAGTATTGGCCTGGGTGGCACTTACCTCGAACGGAGAATCTTTTGAATCAACTGATACACTGATCTGTCCGCTTATCGATGCCAGAAGAATGGAAGTGTATTATGCCCTCTACGAGAAAGACCTTACCGAAATTTCTTCTCCGGCTGCCTTGATCGTAGACGAAAGCAGTTTTATGGATCGGCTGAATAACAAGAAAATAATTTTCTGCGGCAATGCTGTCGAGAAATTCAAAAAAGTATGTCATCACCCCAATGCGGCTTTTTGCGATCTGAAGCCCCGGGCAAGCGATATG
>CAZZLP010000030.1:0-10986 GCA_964654705.1 uncultured Chitinophaga sp. | reverse complement strand
CCAGTCTACCGGCAAAGGAGTCTACCCCATAGGTCTTCATGGTATCTAGCATCATGCCACGAGCTCCGCTGCCACTAAGCGGTTTGATCAGCGCGGTAGGCAACCCATCGACAAAACGGGTATCGGCACCCCAAAAGGCGAACAATTGCTTTACGCCATTGATCAGCACATCGAAGCTGCCGCTGGTTCTAAGAAGGCTGATGGCAATGAGCATGCCAACGATGTAGGGAATAATGCGAACAGCCGTTTCAAAGCCGCCGCGGGCCCCTTCTACAAAGGCATCAAAAACATCGATCTTTTTGTAAAGCCCCCCCAGTACGATCAGTACAAAAAGTACCAGGATGATCCCGTTGCTCAGCTTTCCTGAAAACAGCTGTGCCGTTTGGGCATCCAGTTTTACGACGTAAAGCACCAAAAGCGCGATGAGCATCGAAATTGCTCCAATCCAACCCACAATAACGGGCTGAAATAAATTGATCCGTTGTCTGAACGACACAATGAACAAGGCAGCCATGGTGGCGGCAAAAGTGGCTATCATGCAAGGAATAAAGATATCGGTAGGGTCGGCCGCCCCCATACCGGATCGGTAAGCAATGATGGTTACGGGTATCAGGGTCAGCCCCGAGGCATGTAAAGCCAAAAACATGACTTGTGCATTAGAGGCAATGGTCTTACTAAGATTTAGCTCTTGTAAACTTTCCATGGCCTTCAGTCCAAAAGGCGTCGCCGCATTGTCGAGGTTGAGCAGATTGGCAGAAAAATTCATCATAATGTGACCAGTGGCAGGATGTCCCTTGGGGATATCAGGAAAGATCTTAGAGAAAAAGGGCCATATGATCTTAGACAACAGACGGACACCCCCGGCTTTTTCGGCAATCGATAAAAAGCCCATGAAGAGTGCTAAAATTCCGATCAATGGAAAAATAATATCGAGCACCGCATTTTTGGCAGTTTCTATGATACCATCGACCTTCCTGACCAGCTTTGACTGTATGCCCACAAAGGTCTGTGGCTGCAGCAACGGATAAAGCGAACGGTAAAACGCAAGCGAATCGTCTGAGCGCAGATCATGTAATAAAACACTTGCCTTCGCGGGTTGGTCGGTGTCGTAAAAACCATAGTCTTTTAACAGATCGGGATAAGTGGCGGACAGTCCCATATTTTCGGGCTTACCGATCGAATAATAAAATACCGAGTCGTAGCGGTCAGATGACTTTCCGGTAACCATCCGGTTAAATATCTTTTCGTCGCCCGAGGCCATCCGAAACGCCCCGACCGCAAAGGCCACCAAAACAAAGGCAGACCAGATCTTGGTAAGTGTCATGTAACTAATTTTTGCTGGTCTGAAGATACTGAAATCATCAGGTAACGATTAGCGCGTGCACTGGAATTCTTACCTTTGCGCGGCATTCCTGAAACCGATAATACAGCGCGAAAGGAATCTGATCGCCCTTCATGGCGAATCGCTAAAAAAAATCAATACCCATGGCACTACAGGCAGGAATTGTAGGACTTCCCAATGTCGGCAAATCGACGCTCTTTAATGCGGTCAGCAACAGTGCCAAGGCACAGGCCAGTAATTACCGGTTTTGCACCATTGACCCCAATGTCGGGTTGGTAGATGTGCCCGACAGTCGGCTGACCAAACTGGCCGAGCTGGTGCAACCCGATAAGGTCATCCCCACTCAGATTGAGATCGTGGACATAGCCGGACTGGTCCGAGGAGCCAGTAAGGGAGAAGGGCTGGGTAATAAATTCTTAGGGAACATTCGCGAAGTGGATGCCATCATTCACGTAGTGCGCTGCTTCGAAGATGAGAATATTTTGCGCGAAGAAGGCTCTATCAATCCCGTGGGCGATAAAGAGATCATCGACACCGAACTTCAGTTGAAAGACCTGGAATCGATCGAAAAGAAGATACAGCGCACCGAAAAGCAGGCTCGGATCGATCCCAAACTCAAAAACGAGCTCGAGGTCTTACAGCGTTGCCAAGCACAACTCGAAAAAGGCCGCAGCATCAGAGAGCTGCAGTTAAGTAAAGAAGAGAAAGTGGCGATCGCCGACCTGTTTTTGCTGACCGATAAGCCCGTGCTCTATGTGGCCAATGTAGACGAAGCTTCGATGCATACGGGCAATGCTTATTCGAAAGCCTTACAGGCCGCCATACAAAGCGAGAATGCCGAGTTGATTATTATGAACAATTCTATCGAAGCACAAATAGCCGAACTGGAGCAACCCGAAGATAAGGCCCTCTTTATGGAAGAATACGGCATGAAGCAACCCGCGCTGAACCGACTGATTCACTCCGCCTATTCGTTACTGAACCTGTTTACCTATTTTACTGCCGGAAAACAAGAGGTGAGAGCTTGGACCATCCACCAGGGCTGGAAGGCACCGCAAGCCGCCGGGGTTATCCATACCGATTTTGAAAAAGGATTTATCAAGGCCGAGGTGATTGCTTACGAAGATTATGTTCACTTTGGATCGGAGGCAGCCTGCCGAGAAGCCGGTAAACTTCGCATAGAAGGAAAGGAATACATCGTAAAGGACGGCGATGTGATGCACTTTCGTTTTAACGTATAGGCCACTGCGCTGGGGCTTCTTTACGGTCGATCTACTATTTGTCTTCGGTAAGCCCCGCCATCATATACTCGCGGTTAAGTCGTGCGATATTCTCGATCGAGATCCCCTTGGGACAAACGGCCTCGCAGGCACCGGTGTTAGTGCAAGCTCCAAATCCTTCGCGGTCCATTTGCGCCACCATATTGAGTGCCCTGTTCTTTCGCTCGGGCGAACCCTGTGGTAACAGGGCCAGATGCGATACCTTGGCCCCCACAAAAAGCATGGCAGAAGAATTCTTACAAGCCGCAACACAGGCACCGCACCCTATGCAGGCCGCAGCCGCAAAAGCCTGGTCGGCCTTTTCTTTTTCGACAGGAGTTGCATTGGCATCAACGGCATTACCCGTGTTGACAGAAATGTAGCCTCCGGCCTGTATAATACGGTCAAAGGCGCTGCGATTGACCATCAGGTCTTTGATAACTGGAAATGCATTGGCTCGCCAGGGCTCGACTACAATGGTATCGCCATCCTGATAAGCGCGCATATGCAATTGACAAGTCGTATTATGTTGCCAGGGACCATGAGGTCTTCCGTTGATGTACATAGAGCACATTCCACAGATGCCCTCCCGACAGTCATGGTCAAAGGCAATCGGCTCTTTACCGTCTTTGATCAATTGCTCGTTCAACACATCGATCATCTCCAGAAAAGACATCTCCGAAGAGATATTCTTTACCGAATACGTTTCGAAATGACCTTTATCGCTGGCATTTTTCTGACGCCAAACTTTCAGTGTCAAATTCATGGTGTAGTGCTGCATAAATACGGCTGTTATAAAATGGAGATTATTTGTAACTACGTTGACTGGGTTTGGCTACCTCAAAGGTGAGCGGCTCTTTGTTCAGTTGCCAGTGGTGCTCAGACTCGTAGGCCCAGGCCGCCACATAGGCGTAGTGCTGGTCATCGCGCAGCGCCTCGCCTTCTTCGGTCTGACTTTCTTCTCTAAAGTGTCCTCCGCAACTCTCTTTACGATCGAGCGCGTCGATACACATCAATTCACCCAGCTCAATAAAATCGGCTACGCGACCGGCCTTGTCTAGCTCAGGATTCATTTCGTTGATGCCACCGGGAATACGTACATCGGACCAGAATTCCTTTTTAAGATGCCTGATCTCTTCTATGGCCTTCGTGAGCCCTTTTTCGCTACGGGCCATTCCACACTGTTCCCACATAATCTTGCCCAACCGCTTATGAAAGCTCTCTACGGTCTGGGTGCCCTTTATATTCATCAATTGCTGAATCCGATCGAAGGCATTTTTCTCTGCTTCGACAAATGCAGGATGATCGGTAGGGATGGGCTTGGTCGCGATCTCGTCGGCCAAATAGTTACCGATCGTATAGGGAATCACAAAGTAACCATCGGCCAAACCCTGCATCAACGCAGAGGCTCCAAGTCGGTTCGCCCCATGATCACTGAAATTGGCCTCTCCCAGCGCGTATAATCCGTTTACAGAGGTCATTAGTTCGTAATTGACCCATAGGCCTCCCATCGTATAGTGGACGGCCGGATAGATACGCATAGGCACTTCGTAAGGGTTCTCTCCGGTGATCTTTTCGTACATTTCAAAAAGATTACCGTACTCTTCTTTGACGACCTCTTTACCCAACCTGATCAGTGTTTCAATGTCGGCATTTTGAATCCCTTGCTTATTCGCTTCGGCCTTTCCGTATTTGTTGATCAGATTGTATTTAAAATCAAGATAAACCGCCTGACCGGTGGTTCCCACTCCATAGCCTGCATCGCAACGTTCTTTGGCCGCCCGCGAAGCCACGTCTCTGGGCACCAGGTTACCAAAGGCCGGATAGCGGCGCTCCAAGAAATAATCTCTTTCTTCTTCGGGAATATCATTGGCAGGTCTTTTATCTCCGGCCTTGGCAGGTACCCAAATACGACCATCGTTACGCAGTGACTCCGACATCAAGGTCAATTTGGATTGGTGATCGCCGCTAACGGGGATACAAGTTGGATGGATCTGCGTAAAACAAGGGTTAGCAAAATGCGCCCCTTTCTTGTGTGCTTTCCAGGCCGCGGTCACATTGCTTCCCATGGCATTGGTAGAAAGATAAAAGACGTTTCCGTAACCACCCGTGCAAAGCAATACGGCATGTCCGAAATGTCTTTCGAGTTCTCCGGTTACCAAGTTGCGGCAAATAATGCCACGTGCTTTGCCATCGATCACCACCACATCGACCATCTCATGACGGGTGTACATGGTAACTTTTCCTAGCGCCACTTGTCTTTCCAATGCCTGGTAGGCCCCGATCAGTAATTGCTGTCCGGTTTGTCCGGCCGCATAGAAGGTCCTCTTGACCTGGGTGCCACCAAAAGAGCGATTATTGAGCAAGCCGCCGTATTCGCGGGCAAAGGGAACGCCCTGGGCCACGCACTGGTCTATGATATTTACACTAACCTCGGCCAGCCGGTGAACATTGGCTTCGCGAGAGCGATAATCGCCTCCTTTGATCGTATCATAAAACAGACGAAAGACAGAATCGCCATCGTTCTGATAGTTCTTGGCAGCATTGATTCCTCCTTGCGCAGCAATGGAGTGGGCCCTGCGCGGAGAATCCTGAAAACAAAATGCCTTGACCTGATAGCCCAGCTCTCCCAAAGAGGCAGCGGCAGAGGCACCGGCCAACCCGGTGCCGACCACGATCACTTCGAGCTTGCGTTTATTGGCAGGATTGACCAATTTGCAATGGCCTTTATAATCGGTCCATTTTTGGTCCAGCTGTCCCGATGGGATTTTTGAGTCGAGCATAGTTAGATCGGTTTCTGCGTAAAAATTATTTTATCCAGCCCATATACATAGCAACGGGCATCAATGCAAAGACAAGGGGGACGAGCACAGAAAAAAGCACTCCGGCCGATTCCACCAAGGCCAGGTAGCGGCCGTTGGTCAAACCGAGAGTTCTGAATGCGCTCTGAAATCCATGCAGCAAATGCCAGGCCAGCGCAAAACAACCTAGCACATACAATATCACCACCGCAAGATTTCCCTGAAAAACCTGCAACATCTCTCCATATAGGTTGTGGTATTCTTTTCCTTCTATCATTACCGGATCAAGTCCGGTAATACGACTGGGCACCCAGAAATGAGAGATATGCATGACCAGAAAAAGAAAGAGTAACGTACCCAACAGCCCCATACTGCGGCTGTACCATTTACTTCCTTTGTTGCCTATAGAGACCGCGTATCCTTTTTTTCGTGCGGCTCGGTTCGAGAGTTCAAGCGACCAACCTTGAATCATATGTAAGATAATACCGGCAAAAAGACCGATCTCCAAAATACGAGGAACGGCATTAGATCCCATAAAGTGGGCAGCCTTATTGAACATGACCCCTCCGTCCATGGCAAAGATGCAGGCGTTGAGCCCTACATGGACCACCAGAAACAAAACCAGAAAAATACCGGTAAGCCCCATTACCCACTTTTTTCCTACAGAAGAAGTAAAAAGCTCAGACCATTTCATCGGCGTATTTTTTTAAAGAATTAAGCAACGGGAACCAAAAGACCCTATGTTCGTTGGTGGTGCAAAATTAACGCCGAAGCGTCAAAATCCATTAAAAGATTTGCCTATTTAGCAAGGGCAAACCGGGTCAGCGTAAGCGGTACGAGCCCAGCAAGGCCTCTACCTTTCGAAGCAAATGAAAAGGTCTGTAGGAGCGCCATTCGGGTATATTAAAAAGATCTATAAAGTGATGGTTGCCGGCCTGTTTAAATTCAATTTCTGACTGCTCGGGCATATTTAAACAAACCGCCCAACCTCCCGATTCCCCCAACTCTTGCGAGAGCTCTTCGTAGTAGTCGTTTCCATCGCTGTGTAAGTTAAGTACGTTCTCGGCTATTAGAATAAACTTATGGATCGACTCGTCTTCGAAACGTTCCAGTACGCCCCGCTTAAGCAACATGATATCATTTTCGAGAGCATCGTTCCACTCTCCGATCAATTCGATGACCGCATAACGCTCTTCGTAATCGGCCAACAGTACTTTACAATATAGGGTACGGCTACCGAACTCATCCCACTGCGGATGGATGTAATAATTGTAGATCGTTTGCGAAAATTCAAAAGCCGAATACTCTTTTCCGTAAAAGGGAGAACGGGCATCGTCTTCGCTAATGTAAATATGTTGCCAGTTATAAAAAGGCTCCAGCGTGTGCATAGGTGAGTTACTTGCCGGCCAAAAATTGAAGGGCTTTTTTTACGGTTCCTTTGCTCAATAGCAATTGTTTGCTCTCTTCGTAATTAGCAAGCCCCGATTTTTCCATGAGCATCTTGGTGCCGCGATCTACCAATTTATCATTGGTCAGTTGCATGTTGACCATCTTGTTGTCCTCTACCCTTCCCAATTGTATCATTACTGCGGTAGAGATCATGTTGAGCACTAATTTTTGCGCGGTTCCACTTTTCATACGAGTACTGCCCGTCACGAACTCGGGGCCCACTACCACTTCGATCGGAAAGTCGGCGGCCTGGCTTACGGGAGCTCCCGGATTACAACTAATACTCCCGGTCACGATACCCTGACGACGACAAGATTCCAAGGCGCCAATAACATAGGGGGTCGTTCCGCTGGCAGCGATGCCCACCACCACATCGCGATCAGAAACATCGTATTGCTGCAGGTCTGCCCACCCTTGTTCCTTACTGTCTTCGGCAAACTCTACCGCCGTGGTAATGGCTTTCTCTCCTCCGGCAATAATACCAATGACCAGCCCATAGGGAACTCCAAAGGTGGGAGGACATTCACTGGCATCCACGATACCCAGTCTGCCGCTGGTACCCGCACCAATATAAAAGAGACGCCCGCCCATCAACATCTTATCACTGATGGCCTCGATTAATTTCTCGATCTGTGGTATGGCCTTTTGAACGTTGCCCGCCACAGTACTATCCTCGTTGTTGATATGCGTTAACAACTCCGAAACCGGCATTTTTTCGAGATGACGATAAGGGCTTGATTGCTCGGTAATACGTTGAAAGGACATGTCAGTTTTTATGAATGATAACGGATCAACCCTTGCATGGGATGCTGCAAGATTTGACCGAGTTCGAATTCGTAAGAGTGACAAAGTTGCTGTATTATATCCCTAAAACCAAATGCCACGCCACCCGTAAAATGAATAGGGTATTTCCAGATCTCCCGGTACTTGCACAGGTGCTGAAAGAAAAAATCATTAAGCCCGTCTTCGAGGATATTCTCGATCATATAATGGCCGCGGTTCTCTGCCAAAAACCGCGTATAACCAGCCAGGTAGCGATTGGGCATTGGCTTTTTGTAAACATTTTCCAGTATCTCGGTGGTCGTAGTAGTAAAACTGGCATCAAAACGAGCCCGAAGGTCCTCGTCGAATGTATCATATAAATAATACTGAATGACCTTCTTTCCCAAATAAGCGCCACTGCCCTCATCGCCCAGGACATAACCCAGGCCCGGGCTATTGCGAACGATCTTTTTGCCATCATAATAACAAGAATTGGAGCCCGTGCCCAATATACAGGCAACCCCTTTACCAGTGCCACAAAGCGCTCGGGCCGCTCCCATCAGATCGTGGGTCACCTGTATCTTTACCTCAGGGAAAACCTGTAGCAAAGCCTTTTTGACTGAGCGGGCGTTTTCGGCATTGGCACAACCGGTACCATAGTAAAAAATATCGGTAACCCCCATGGATCGAACCGAGGGCCAAAGTTCTTTTTTCAGCAACGCGGCAATTTGTTCGGTGGTCAAAAAATAGGGACTGATTCCTTGTGTAACGATCGATTTTTTTTTGCCCTTTTTAAGCACACACCATGCCGTCTTGGTAGCTCCACTATCTGCGATCAAGGTAACAACTGCCATATTTAATTCTTAGCAGAGGCGGCCATGGGTTCGCCTCAAATCAAGTAATTTGCGTCAAATTACAGAATAAGCGTAACAATGAGCAATAAAAAATGGAATTGGTCACTCCCACTGCTTTTTTCAGGATTACTGATGGCGGGTATGTGGCTGGGACATCGCTTAACGCTAAAATCAGGAAGAGGACTTTTTGAGAGCAACAAGCAAAGCGCTTTGCAACAGACCCTCGACTTGATGAGGCTTCATTACGTGGATACACTCAAAGTAGACAGCATCGAACAAGTCTCCATCGAACAATTGATGGATCACTTAGACCCTCATTCGGTATACCTGGCCCCAAAGGCACTTGAGGCGGCCAACGAAGAACTGGCGGGTAATTTTGAGGGGATCGGGGTAGAATTCAGCATTCAACAAGATACTGTTACTATCACCCATGTGATACCCGAAGGTCCCAGCAGCAAGGCAGGGCTAGAACCCGGCGACCAGATTATCAAAGCCAACGATTCACTGCTCGCGCAAAAAGAGTTGCAAGCAGACAGAGTAAAGAAACTCATTCGAGGTCCCAAGCGATCAACGGTCACCTTGCAACTGGTCAGGAATGGAAAAAAGTTCGAAAAGACCATCACCCGCGGAGAAATCCCCTTATCGGTTTTGGATGCCGCCTACCTGCTGGATTCCACGACTGGTTACATTAAACTGAACCGGTTCTCAGAAAATAGCTACGAAGAATTTATGGCAGCGCTCGAAGACCTGCTGCAAAAGGGAATGCAACAGTTAATTTTTGACCTGCGCGGAAACGGCGGTGGTTTTATGAACGAAGCCGTCGACATGGCCGATGAGTTTTTGGATGGCGACAAGTTGATCGTCTATACCGAGGGGGCGCATTATCCCAAAAAAGAATACCGCTGTCGCAGACCCGGTCTTTTTGAAAAAGGAAAACTAGTGGTACTTGTCGATGAAAATTCCGCGAGTGCCTCTGAGGTTCTGGCTGGAGCTTTACAGGACTGGTGCAGGGCCACGCTAATCGGAACACCCACCTTTGGCAAGGGGTTGGTTCAAGAGCAATTCGAACTCAGCAACCAGGCGGCGATACGGCTTACCGTGGCGCGCTACTACAGTCCGCTTGGAAGAAGCATACAACGTTCTTACGAAAACGGAAACGAGGCTTATCACGAAGCTGCCGTATCCCGATCGATGCACCTACTTACCAACGAGGACAGTACCCCTACCCTGCTTCAACGTAAGCGATATTTTACCGCCTGTGGCGATACCCTATTGGGTGGTATGGGAATAAAGCCGCACTTGATCGTAGCACCGACGCAATTTCCGGGCACCGACTGGCCTTTATTGAATAGTGGCAGTATGCCCGATGACTTTGCCCTATATTTTTATCGGCGTCATCGCAATGAAATTAAATCTTTATCGTCTGTAGTTGCCATGGCCGATGATAAAAAATTGCTATCGCAAATGGCCCGCGAATGGAGAAGCTTTGCACCCAAGGCCGAACCTCTTTCTGCCTCTTTGATCGCGTACCCGCTAGGCAGGCTGGCGCGGTATCGGTGGGGCAACAGCGGATTTTATCAGATCGTCAATCGCCAAGACCCCGTTATAGAGGCGGCCAGAAAACGTTTACCCTAAAAAATCCGTTTTACCATGGATATCAAGAATAATATTTTGGAAACGATCGGCAACACGCCGCTCATCAGACTCAACAAGCTGACAAAAGAGGTAGTGTGTCCGGTGCTGGCCAAGGTCGACTATTTTAATCCGGGCAATTCGATCAAAGACAGGATGGCCCTCAAGATGGTCGAAGTAGCCGAGCAAGAAGGCCGGTTAAAACCCGGTGGCACTATTATAGAGGGTACCAGCGGCAATACTGGTATGGGGCTGGCACTGGCAGCCGTGGTCAAAGGTTACAAATGCATTTTCGTAACCACCGACAAACAATCCAAAGAAAAGGCCGACATTTTAAAGGCAGTGGGTGCAGAGGTTATTGTGTGTCCGACCAACGTGTTGCCCGAAGACCCCCGCAGTTACTACAGTGTGGCGGCCCGTCTGGCCAGAGAGATCCCCAACTCTTGCCACATGAATCAATACGACAATCTTGCCAACCGCCAGGCCCATTATGAGTCTACGGGCCCTGAGCTCTGGAGACAAACCGATGGCAAGATTACACACCTGGTATGCACCGCGGGCACCGGAGGAACCATTACCGGAACCGCCATGTACCTGAAAGAAAAAAATCCGAACATACAGATCTGGGCCATCGACGTCTACGGATCGCTGCTCACCAAATACTTTCGAACCGGAGAGATTGATATGAACGAGGTCAAGCCTTATATCAGTGAAGGCTTTGGCGAAGACTTTGTTCCCAAGAATTATGACATGCAATATATCGATCACTTCGAGCAGGTCACCGACCGCGACGGAGCCGTACTGGCTCGCAACTTGGCCAAAGAAGAGGGACTGTTTTGCGGATACAGTGCCGGCAGTTGTCTTCAAGGTCTCTTACAGCTACCCGA
>CAZZLP010000029.1:0-10991 GCA_964654705.1 uncultured Chitinophaga sp. | reverse complement strand
GTACAAGATGGTCGACACCTGCGCGGCCGAGTTCGAGGCAAAAACGCCGTACTTCTATTCTACTTTCGAAAGAGGGCATCACAACGAAAGCATCGTCAGCGACAAGAAAAAAATTATCGTACTCGGTTCGGGCCCTAACCGAATCGGACAAGGTATAGAATTCGACTACTGCTGTGTACACGGATTACTCGCCATCAAAGAGGCGGGCTTCGAGGCCATCATGGTCAATTGTAACCCCGAGACCGTATCGACCGATTTTGATATGGCCGATAAACTTTATTTCGAACCCGTGTACTGGGAACACCTCTGGGAGATCATCGAACACGAAAAACCCGAGGGCGTCATAGTACAATTGGGTGGACAAACGGCACTGAAGCTGGCCGAACGACTGACCCAAAAAGGGATCCGCATTATCGGCACCTCTTTTGACAGCCTGGATATTGCAGAAGACAGGGGCCGTTTTAGCGATATGCTCAAAGAACTATCTATTCCTTATCCCGAATACGGAACCGCCTGGTCGGTCGATGATGCCATTGAGGTCGCTAATAAAGTAGGATATCCTGTGTTGGTAAGACCTTCGTATGTATTGGGCGGACAGCGTATGCGAATCGTGATCAACGACGAGGAGGTAGAAAGTGCCGTGGTCAGCTTGCTCAAGCATATTCCCGGCAATAAAATTTTGATCGACCATTTTCTGGATCGTTGTCAAGAGGCCGAGATCGATGCCATCTTTGACGGAGAGGACTTTCATGTCATGGGCGTGATGGAGCATATAGAACCGGCGGGTATTCACTCCGGAGACAGCAATGCGGTACTGCCGGCCTTTAATCTTTCGCCGTTGATCGTTCAGAAGATGGAAGAGTATGCCGAAAAAATAGCCAGGGCCCTCGAGATCCGCGGACTCATTAACATTCAGTTCGCCATCAAAGACAGTAAGGTCTTTGTCATAGAGGCCAACCCGCGTGCGTCTCGTACCACTCCCTTTATTGCCAAGGCCTACCAGATCCCCTATCTTAATATTGCCACAAAAGTGATGCTGGGAACGCACCGGCTGCGCGATTTTACCATGAAAAAGAATCTCAAGGGGTTTGCGATCAAAGAACCTGTCTTTAGCTTCAATAAATTTCCCGGAGTCAATAAAGAACTGGGGCCCGAGATGAAATCGACCGGCGAAGCGATCCGCTTTATCGATAACCTGCGCGATCCCTACTTTAGACAGCTTTACAAAGACAGAAGTATGTATTTGAGCAAATAAGCCCGTGCTTTAACACTGGCATTACGCATGAACGAAGATTATCTTTTTGTTCATGCACCCGGTACTTCTCTTTTATTGGCATCGCACGCCGCTGTTGCGTCCGTTATTGGCCCTTTGCACCGGGATCCTCTTACAGTGGTACGCCCCCCTTCCTGTCTCTTGTGTCGTATCTACAGCAGTCACTGGAGCCGCACTGCTGCTCGCCATTTTTTTTGTACCCGACACGGTTCGCAGTCGGGCTACCCCCTTGGCGCTGCTGGGGAGCGGACTTCTCTTTTTTTCGGCCGGCGTCGGGCTATGCATCGAAAAAGATATTCGAAACGATCCCTTGTGGATAGGAGCCGCTCCGGTCTTGAACAATGAAAGCAATTGGGCCTTAGTAGTAACCGAAGAGCCCATCGAGAAAAAACGAAGCTATGCACTGTCGGTAAATGTGCTGGCACGATATCATCATAGTCTGCGCTATCCACAACGCGGAAAGGCCCTGATCTATGTTTACAAAGATCAAAAGGCAGAGCGAATTCAGCCGGGCGACACGATCTGGTCTTTTCGTACACCGCAACCCATAGAATCTCCGCAAAATCCCGGCGAACGTAACTGGCAACAAGTGCAGCTGATGAAAGGGATCACCCACCGACTTTACCTGAGAAACAATGAGTATGCGTTGCGAACCTGTACTACTGGCTTCGTCTTTCAAAAAAATCTGTCAACGCTGCGACATACGCTGCTGGGTACCTTGCGACGCTATATTACTGATCCCGAAGCCCTAGGGCTGGCACAGGCATTGCTCATCGGTTACCGGCAAGACCTGGACCCTTTGCTTAGCCGCTCGTATAGTAATACAGGGGTCATTCACATCATTGCCATTTCGGGAATGCATCTTGCACTGATTGGTGGGTTACTGACTTGGGGGTTGCAACCGCTTCGCCGCTGCAGATTCTTGCAGCAACTGACACACCTGTTGGTACTGGGCAGTCTTTGGCTTTTTAGTTTGCTGGCAGGGGGTGCCCCATCGTTGCTCAGGGCCACGCTGTTATTCAGTTCGGTGGCAGTGGGAGAGATCCTGGATCGAAAAGGCAATTCGCTCAACACGCTACTGGCATCAGCTTTTTTATTGCTATGCCATGATCCTTTTTGGCTCTGGGATCTCGGTTTTCAACTCTCCTTTGCAGCCGTCGCCGGTATTTTACTGGTCGGACGCTATCTCTCTAAAAAATTAAGTCACGCCAAGATCTGGTGGCATGCAGTGGGGCAACTAATCGCCATCAGTATCGCGGCACAATTGTTTACAACGCCTCTTTCGCTCTATCACTTTCACCAATTTCCCGGTGCTTTTTTAGCAGGAAACCTGATCGCTGTTCCGCTCTCGAACATGGTGCTGACCGCCTTACTGTTGTTGTTGGTCTGCAGTCCGTTTGTCATGCCGGCCACCCTGCTTGGCAAAGGCATTGGTCTGCTTGTCGTGCTCATGAACCAGTATATAAAATGGCTGGAGCATATTCCCGGTCTCTTACGTACCGACCTACAGTGGAACCTGTCAGAAACACTACTGCTGCTTATTTTTCTGATAGCTGTCTCGCATTGGATCATCAATCAAAGTACTAGCGGACGCCTCATTGCATTGTTATCGGCCCTGCTATTGATCGGGTGGCAGGCGAGCCGTCAATATCTGCGCAGCAAACAAGCGTTCATAATCGTTTATCGACTGTCCGGCTCTACCGCCATCGACTGGATAGTCGGAACGGACTGCCATAGCTGGGTAGACAGTGCGGGCACCAACGATCCCGAACAACTTCGTCGCACGTTAGAGCAAAGCCGTTATTACTTTGGAGTTCACAGAACGATCGGTTTGCCGGCCGGACAATTACTAGAACTAGGGCAAAGAAAAATATGGATAGCCGATAAAAAGCGGATACCACCCGCACCCGATTCGACCCTGATCGATTGGTTGGTCGTTACACAGCGATCCCCTTTTAACGGAGAGGACTGGGTACTTCGACGACGAATCGCCCAGGTAGTTATTGATGGTTCTGTCGGCGCCCGTACCCGACAGCGGTGGCTCAGGTTACTCGACAGCCTGGCCATTCCAACGTATGATACCGGGCAGACAGGTGCCTTTGTAAGCTCCTTTCGATAAAGTACCTTCGCCCCTTCTTACCACAATGGCTTTCAGCAATGGATAAACAAATTCGAACCGCCCTTATTTCTGTCTTTTACAAAGACGGATTAGAACCCATCATCCGTCAACTGCATGCATTGGGTGTTACCCTTTATTCTACCGGAGGAACACAAAGCTTTATTGCATCGCTTGGTGTTCCCGTTACTGCGGTCGAAACACTCACCGGCTATCCTTCTATTTTAGGAGGAAGGGTCAAGACCCTGCACCCCTCTGTCTTTGGAGGTATTTTGGGTAAGCGAGACGATGCCACCCATGTGCAAGAGATGCAACAGTACAATATTCCCACGCTCGATCTGGTGATCGTAGACCTCTATCCCTTTGAAGAGACCGTGGCCTCTACCAACGACGAGAAAGCCATCATAGAAAAGATCGATATTGGCGGGCCCTCCATGATAAGGGCCGCGGCCAAGAACTTCTCGGATGTAACGGTACTGGCCGCCAAAAAAGATTATGCCTACCTGCATCAGCTACTCAACGATCAACAAGGCATCATTACCCTCGCGCAACGAAAACAACTGGCAGCGAATGCCTTTGCTATCGTGGCGCAATACGATGCGGCTATTGCATCGTATTTCGATCCGCAAGGCAACACGGGTTTTGTAAAAGCGATCGGCACTTCGCGCTCTTTGCGTTATGGAGAAAACCCTCACCAGGCCGCGCTGTTCTATGGTCGCACCGAAGAACTTTTTACACAACTGCACGGCAAAGAACTTTCGTATAACAACCTGCTCGATATAGAGGCCGCCTTGCAACTGATCGCGGAATTCGATACAACCTGTTTCGCCATCATCAAACATAATAATGTGTGCGGAGTGGCCCTGCGACCCACCGCCCTTTCTTCTTGGCAGGCCGCTTTGGCCGGTGATCCCGAGAGTGCCTTTGGCGGAGTACTGGTCTGTAACCGACCCATCGATAAAGAAACGGCAGCCTCCATTCAGGATATTTTCTTTGAAGTGCTGATGGCGCCGGCATTTAGCGAAGAGGCGCTACCATTATTGCAAACAAAGAAGAACAGAATATTGCTTCAGTTACTTCCGCATACGGCAGCCCCCCGTCAATTTCGTTCGGTGTTGGGCGGCGTGTTGATGCAAGAGAGCGACAATGGAAATGTAGCCGAGTGGAATCAAGTGGCAGGCCCTCTGTGCAGCGAGGCCATCAAAGCAGATCTCTTGTTCGCCAATCTTATTGCAAAGCACCTGAAGTCGAATGCCATTGCACTGGTCAAAGACAACCAACTTATCGGAAAAGGATGTGGCCAGACCAGTCGGATCGATTCGCTCCGACAGGCACTCGACAAAGCCAGACAGTTTTCGTTCGAGCTACAAGGTGCCGTAATGGCAAGCGATGCCTTCTTTCCGTTTGGAGATTGCGTTGCCATGGGACACCAGGCCGGCATTACCGCCTTTATTCAACCCGGTGGTTCCATCCGCGATCAGGACTCCATTGATTATTGCAAGGAGCATCTATTGATAATGGTGCTGACAGGACAGCGTCACTTCAGGCACTAACCCATTGCCCTCTCCCACCATGTCTTCTTCGCCAAACACCCGCCCCAAAGCTCTTGTCGCACTGGCAGCGGTCTGTTTGTTGTGGGGCACTACCTGGGTGGCCTCCAAAGAAGGAACCCGGCACATTCCGGCCCTTCAGTTGGCGGGCATGCGACAACTCAGTGCCGGTATTCTTTACGTATGTTTTTTTCTGTATCGACAAACCCCACTGCCCCGTGGTAAAGAATGGAGACCGGTGTTATTGCTTAGTTTTTTGAATTTTGTCATGAGCAACGGGCTTAGCACCTGGGGAGTAAAATACATCTCGGCAGGGCTGGGTTCTATAATGGGCGCCATCTTTCCTCTTTGGTTAGTGGTGATCGGTTTCTTTACGCAAAAAGAAAGAATGCCTCGCAAAGCGATCACCGGTCTCTTAATGGGATTCGGCGGTGTTTGTATTATTTTTTACGACCACCTGAAAGATTTTCTCGATCCTGATTTTCGCTTTGGCATTACCCTGTCGCTCATCGCCACCTGGACCTGGGCCTTTGCCACGCTCTATACCAAACAACAAGCCACCCGATTTAACCCCTACTTTAGCTTGGGAATACAAATGTTCCTGTCGGGCATACTGCTTACGGTCTTTACACAAGCCACGGGCTGGTCGGTTCCGCTCGCTTCTATTCCGTTGAGCTCCTGGTTGGTGATCGGCTACCTGGTATTTTTTGGATCGGTACTTTCCTTTATCGCTTATCTGTACGCCCTGCAGCACCTTCCGACCGAACAAGCCTCTGTCTATGCCTATATTAACCCGGTGGTGGCACTGCTGTGCGGGGTACTTCTCTTTGACGAAAGGATCTCTGTATATATTTTAATGGGAGGCGCAATTACACTGGCAGGGGTATGGCTGGTCAATACGGCATTTAAAACGGGCCCCTCGTCCACGCGACCCGAAACAGAGGGAATCTAGCTAGGGGATGCCGGAGCCAAAAGGATTTTTAGAAGATAAGGCAATGCAGCGTGCACTCATGCGATCTTATCGATCGCCATACTTTTCTCTCCAACGCTGGTTAAAGGTCTTTTCCGGAAAATGAAGGTCGCCGCGCTGTGCGGTCCATCCGGTAACCACCTTATTGACAAACCAGTTTTTCATTTTACCGGTAGCGAGATTAAGGGCCGGACGAAACAGCATGGCTTGTTTCCAGGCACGCCAGGCGATCTTCTCCAATAGCTCGGTATTACCGGAACGCACCGATTCGTATCGGTTCTCGAGCAGTAACTCATGCAGATTGATCTTGACGGCACAGACCTCGGTGCAGTTGCCACATAACGAAGAAGCAAAGCTCAGGTGCTTGAACTCATCCATCCCCTGCAAGTGCGGCGTAATGACCGATCCGATCGGACCGCTGTAGGTAACGCCATAAGCATGGCCGCCAATATTCTTATAAATAGGACAGGCATTCAGACAAGCGCCGCAACGGATACAATACAGACTTTCGCGTTGGCGCTCGTCGGCCAATATGTTGGTGCGCCCGTTGTCGAGCAAGATCACATACATATCGGTGGGGCCATCGGACTCGCCGGGTTGACGAGGGCCCGTTAGCAATGAATTATAAACCGTTACCTGCTGCCCGGTGCCAAAGGTGGCCAGCAAAGGCCAGAATAGTCCTAAGTCATTGATAGAAGGAATCACTTTTTCTATACCGGCAATCACAATATGTGTTTCGGGCCAGGCACAGCTTAACCTGGCATTGCCTTCGTTCTCGGTTACGGCAATACCGCCCACATCGCTGACGATAAAATTAGCGCCGGTAACACCGATCTCTGCCTGTACATATTTTTCGCGTAAGATCTCACGGGCCTTGAGCGTGAGTTGCTCGGGAGTGGCCTTGGGATCGGTTCCTAGTTTTTCAGCAAAGAGCTTAGCCACATCTTCTTTGCTTTTGTGCATGGCCGGCGTAACAATATGATAAGGTGCCTCGCCATCCAGTTGCTGAATGTATTCTCCCAGATCGGTCTCTACGCTCTCGACCCCGATGCTTTGCAGGTAATCGTTAAGATGGATCTCTTCGGTTACCATGCTCTTACTCTTGACGAGCGTCTTGCATTTTTTCTCCCGACAGATACGGCCAATGGCTTCGAGTGCCTGTTGCGCATCTTCGGCCCAGATTACTTTAGCGCCCCGCCTGGTAATGGTAGCTTCGAACAGCTCCAGTTGTTTATCGAGCGTAGCGATCGCTTTCCACTTGGCGTTCTTGGCGCGTTCGCGGGCCAGCTCGAGGTCCATAAATTGCTGCTTACCCTTTGGTACGACCGCATTGTACTTGCCGATATTAAAATTGATCTTGCGACGATGCTCGCGGTCGGCCGCCTTGATGGTGCTTTTTGCTACAAATTGGTCTTGTGTAGAATTCACGGTCGAAAATTACATACTATTCTTTAAAGTCGATCTCTTCCCAATCGCCTTTTGCGATCGTGTCTAGCGCATTCCAGAAGTCAAGTCCCCATTTTCGAACAATGGGTTCTTTTAAAAATTGATACACGGGCACCTGCAGCTTTTCGCCCAGCGCACAACCGCCGCCACAAAGGGTTTGACGAGGTTCATAATTGACCCTTTCATAATCGCCGTGCTTGCCGGGCTTGGCCGTAATAGGATAAAGATGACAGCTGATGGGTTTTTTCCAGTCGATCTTTTTTTCGGCATGCGCTTTTTCGAAGGCGCATTGTATCGAACCATTGCTTAGCCGAATGCCATAAGCGCAGACCTCATTATCGTTGTCGACGGTGGGCGTTACCCAACCGAACTCTTCGTTCCATACATAATTTCCTTTTTGCTCGAGGGTCGAAAGGGCCGTCTTCGATAAATAGGGCTTGATGGTATCGACGACCCGATCGATGATCGCTTTTTCGCTTTCGTCTAGCGGAGCACCGGCCGCTCCGTCTTCGCAACAACCTCCCTGACAACGGGCCAGGTCGCAGACAAATTTCTGATCGATCAGGTCTTCGCTTATCAGTATGTTATCGAGTACGATCATCGGGCAGGGTTACGCCATTGCAGCGTGTTGATAAGATGAAGCAGGTCCTTTTTTAAAAACTCGTTGACAATCCCGAGAGAATCGGCATTGGGGGTCGCATCAAAATACAAGGCCCCTCGCAAAAAATGGCGTACCGAATCGGTCACAAAAAATTGATTGGCCGTAGCAGTGTTACCTCCCAGCGAAAAGTAGATGCCTTCTGTTCCATAGGGGGTCTGCATCACGCTATCCACGATCTGGGTGGCCATGTTAACGTGCTGTCGGTAGGCCATCTTAAAGCCATCCTGTACCAGCGAGTCAAAACCTGTTCGGCTTTTAATGGGTTTATAGCTGACATAGATACGACCGGCAAATCGAGGAAAGTCTATGTTGATCCACCAGTCATCGGCCGGATCCTGAAAAAAAGTGCTGTCCTTGTTGATCGTTGCATACAAGGGATATTCAAAGCGATACGGATAACCCGGGCGATCGAATACCTGGTATTGCTTTTCCGGAAAATCAATTCGATAATAGCCTTTTTTCTTTCCGGCCGTGTAATCGCTGTTGCAAGCCAGGAGCATGAAGGTCACTCCCAGTAAAACATATCCTTGATATAAACGACTCATCTCTGTAATTTAAGGACGAACCCGAATAACGACCTGTACCTGTTTGATCCTGTTTTGGTCTATTTGCAAAACGGTAAACTCAAAATCGCCGGCCACCAGCACTTGTTGGGGGCTTGGCATTTCGCCCGCCAGCTCTAGTAGCAAGCCAGCCAGCGAATCACTGTCTCCTTTAATGGCGTCGAAGGTATCGAGCGGTAACTGAAGCGTACGACAAAGATCATACAACATGGTCTTACCATCGAAGACATAAGTATGTTCTCCAATCTGCTGACCGCTGCTGTCTTCTTCGTCGAATTCATCGCGAATGTCGCCGATCACCTCTTCGAGTATATCTTCCATGGTCACAATTCCGCTGGTGCCGCCGAACTCATCGACCACCACGGCAAAGTGAATTCTTTTTTGCTGAAATTCCTTTAGCAGATCTTCGATCGGCTTAGGCTCGGGAACAAAAAAAGGACTGCGCAATAACTGGTGCCAGTCGAAGGCATCTCCAGATTGCACGTAAGGGAGCAGGTCTTTCGTATTAAGAATACCCACCACCTGATCGAGATCGCCCTTATAGACGGGCAAGCGAGAATAATGAAGCTCGGCCACCTGTTGCAACACACCCGAAAGCGGTGTATCGTACTCGACTCCGCTTACATCGAGCCGGCTGCGCATGATCTGTCGAACGGCAATGTTACCAAACTTGACCACGCCTTTCATGATCATCTTTTCTTTAGGCGATACTTCTTCGTCGGGGCTAACATCGATCTCTTCGTCGAGCTCTTGCATACGCTGTCTGCTGCTGCGATCGGCTCCGGCCGTGCTGCCGATCTTTTCGGCCAGTCGCACCATAGAACGGCTGGGTCCTTGCAATACCTGATAAAGACCGGCGGCCACAAACGAAAAATCATGTGCAAAGCGAAGGGGTTGCTGCGCCGCCCATAATTTAGGAAGTAACCGGGTAATCAGATACAGGATCACCGCGATCGAAACCACCACAAGCATTGATCTCAACCATGACGGGGCCAATGGAAGGGTCACCCACTGCGTTAGCAGATAATTCAACAATAAGATAATACAGATGTTGAGAAAGGTGCCTGCCATCAGCAACGATACATAGAGCTCCTTGGGCTGGGCAAGTAACGCTATAATACGACGAGCATGGGCGTGCTGTTTAGTACGAAGCAGGTCCAGCTCTCTTTTTTGCAGCGAAAAAAGAGCCGCCTCGTTGCCGGCTATCACAAATGAAAGGAATAGCAGTAAAAGTAATAACACCGTTAGCACAGTGCCTCCCTGTGGGGCGATCGCCAGCAAGGCAAACGATCGATTGATATGAACAAGACCTTCGGCCGGGTGATACTCCAAGAAAAGATAGTTTTACAAACGACGTTGTAAAGTTATTGCATTTACGGTTGCGTTCCCTTAGAAGAGCGAAGACTGACGACTGTCTGCCTTTAGGTATTGGTTAATCAATTGCGGAAACGCAAGTTGGCCGAGCTCGTCGTTGGCGATCCATTCCCATTCTTTTTCGAGTTTCGGTTTTTTCTTTACAACGACATGAATGAACTGCCCGGCAATGCGCTGGTGCGAAAGTGTTTGCCGATACAGGGCAGAAACCTGTTCGGTGCGGTAGGCAGATGCCGAGAGCCAGCCTTTTTTTTCGGCTTGTCGGGCAAGCGTCGTCCAGGCAGTGGCAGCAGTGGTTTCCAGCAACGGAAATTCGTAGAGTCCTTGCCAAATATCTTTTTGATGACGTACTCGCACGGCAACCCGGCCGCGATAAGAAAGTATCAAAAAATAGAACCAGCGCTGCTTGATGGTCAGCATTTTTGATTTTACCGGCCACTGCGCTACCTTTTTTGTGGCCAGCGCCACACAGGTTTTTGAAAAAGGGCATTGGTCGCATAATGGGGCGACCGGTTTGCAGATGACCGCCCCAAAGTCCATGATCGCCTGGTTATAAAGACCAGGACGCTTGACGTCGATCAGAGATTGGGCCAATGCTGTAAATGATTTTTTTCCTTCGGTGCTATCAATCGGACGATCAACACCAAAGACCCGGGCCAACACCCGAAACACATTGCCGTCCACGACCGCATAGGGCAGGTTATAGGCAAAAGAAGCTATAGCCGCGGCCGTATAGGCCCCCACTCCTTTTAGAGAAAGGATTTCTTCGTACGTAGACGGAAAGATCCCTTTTCGTTCGTTGGCAATAAAGCGGGCCGTGGCCAGCAAATTGCGGCAGCGGGAGTAGTAACCCAGCCCTTCCCACATCTTAAAAACTTGATTATCATTAGATTTGGCCAGTTTTTGGATCGTAGGAAAGGTCTTTACCATCCGTTCGTAATAGCCCAGCCCCTGTTCTACCCGCGTCTGCTGTAAAATAATCTCGCTTAACCAGATCTTGTAGGGGTCTTTTTCGCCTTTCCAGGGCATTTTTCGGTC
>CAZZLP010000028.1:0-11275 GCA_964654705.1 uncultured Chitinophaga sp. | reverse complement strand
CTCGCTCAGCAATTATATTCAAGTGTCAAAAGAAAAACTGTCATTACAGGATCTGCTCTTTGGGCCGCAGTCATTTGGTACGCTGATGGCCAATGAAGGTTTTCCGTCGGTGCCCAGTATGCAAGATCCCTTTCCGGAAGAGGGGCAGAAATATTTTAACGGAGGATACAACACACGCCGCTACACGGCTGCCGATTATCCCACGGTGGTGGGCTGGCAGATCGAATCGAACATGAAAGGCGTACGCGATAAGGCCGGACGTCCGGTGTTTGCCGCTGCTTTCTCTAAAGTGATAGTACAGTATATGCAAGAGGTAGCGGCGAGGATAAAGTAGGACGCTATTACTAGAGTGGCAGTTTTACCAGGGTTCTTAATTTTTTAATGGCCATGGAGAGTTGGTTGCGGGCCACTTGGTATTCTATTTGCATAATCTCGCAAATCTCGCGGTAGCTGAGGTGCTCATAAAAGCGTAAAAAAATAATCTCTCGCTGCCGAGGAGAAAGGTGCACCAACTGTTCGGTGAGCGCCGCCACGTTGGCTTTGTCTTGCTCACATTGAATCAAAAAGCTCTCGTGACTTATTTCAAAGTAAAGATCATCTTGAACAACAGCCACCCTTTTTTGGCTATTGGCGGCCCGCATTAATTTATAGCGAAGGGCTTTCATTAGATAGGCGCGTAATGAGAGCAGGGGAGCAGGTTGGCGTTGCTGCCAGATCTCGATAAAGAGGTCTTGCAACGAATCGTTGACTAGTTCGGTGTCACGACAAATTTTACTGCCGTACTGGTACAGTACGCTGTAGTACCGTTCGAACAGAACAGCCAGTGCATTTTTATTGCCCTGTCTAAAACTGTCCCATAGAATATCGTCGCTGTGGTCTTGCAATGACAGAAGGTTGGCGGGCGTAAATTTATTGCCGAAACCATGTTACAACCCGACTAATTTTTACACTTTTTACGTCCACGCTGCCACATGAGACAAGAATTGCTTTTTACCGCCGAAGAGTTATTGCTGGATGAGCGCTTTTTAGCGTGGGTCGAATCCGTTGGTAATAGCTATGATAATCAATGGGTTAATTCTTTAATAATGCATTCTCCGGCCCAAGAAGACGAGGTGGCCGATGCCGTATTGCTGCACAAGGCTCTTCGGCTTAAGCAAGCCCCGGCCGAGGGATTACAGCAGCAAAAAGAACGGCTGCTTTTGCAACTTGATCGGCTCGAAGGGCAAGTCGGGCAAAAGAAAGTCTCCAAAAATATCCTCGTGGCAACGCTGATGGTGGCAGTGCTGGTCGGTTTGGTCTGGTGGAATCCAGCTTCTCTTCGGCAACGCAAAGAGGAGATACTGTCATCATCCGAAGATGGTCGCACCTTATCGGATGGAACCTTCATTAAGCTGGCCCCCAACAGCACGATCACGCTAAGCCCTGGTTTTGAAAAAGCCCCCCGTCGAGAAGTGTGGGTAAAAGGAGAAGTGGAGTTCGCGGTACAGAAGAAAAAAAATAAAAAACCTTTTATCGTTCACATGGACCCCTTCGATGTAGAGGTGACCGGTACGGTATTTCAGACAATCAATCTTCCGCAAAAGGCCAGTGTATTGTTGCGAGAAGGAAGCGTACAACTCATCTTCAAAGATGGCCGGCGTCTTCGCATGGCACCCGGCGATTTTTATGCCTATAGCCGTCCTGTGGTTTCGGCAACCGAACAACCGGTTATCGTGCAAGAAGCACCGGTGCTCGAAAAGAAGATCGTTTTCGAAGACATGCCCATAATCGAAGTGGCCAGACAGATCGAGAAACGCTACCCCGTCAAGATCCTGATCGCTTCGGCAGAGCTTTCTGCTCGCAGAATGACCGGTATCTTGCCCAATGATAATTTAGATGTGTTGATCAATGCCCTGCAGATCGCCACCGAATCGGTAAGCAAACAACAGGGCTCCACCATTGTATTTACTCCTCAATAAACCATAAGCTGATATGAGAATCCATTATTTTTTTAGCGTTGCTTTGCTCACTGTTGCCTCTTTGGTCGGTGCAGCGTCTTCTCCCCAATACCCCGGCACTCAATCTCCCTCGTGGGCTGTGGCAAAAACAAACATACAGCAACGCACCGAACCGTTGGGCAATACCATACAGGTCGTGGCGTTGCTCAAACGGCTTAATAAAGAGAGAGGGATCTACTTTTTGCTGGCCGATCCCTCGATTGCCCGTCTGATGGTCAAAGAACCCAACACGACCCGTCCCACTCAAGAAGTGGTAGAAGAGATCGCTACCGAGGCAGGGCTTACGTTTAAAAAAGTGGGTGATAACACATTCGTGCTGCGTTTTGCCGGCAAGGCTACCTCCAATTCGGTGGCTGCTACCCATACACCCGATGAACAACTGATTCGTCTTGAACAATTGATGGCTGAAATTTTTCCTGTAAAAGGAAAGGTCTTCAATGCTAAAGACAACACGCCTATCGAAAATGTGAGTGTAAAGATCGTCGGCACTAAAAAAGGTACCGTTACCAAAGCAGACGGAAGCTTTTCGCTCGATGTAGAAAAAGGGCAAGTGTTGGAGTTCTCGAGTATCAACTATATCTCTAAGTCGCTAAAAATAAATGATGCCCGAGAGGTACAGGTCTTTTTGACCGAGTCGGAGAATAACCTGAGCGAAGTGATGGTATTGGCCTACTCCAACCAAAAGCGTACGACCTTTACGGGTTCTGCGGTAACGGTCAAGAATGCCACCATCGAGAGCGCACCCAATGCCTCGGTACAAGAAAGCATCCAGGGAAATATTGCCGGGGTGCAGTCTACCAATGGAAGCGGCCAGCCCGGTTCTGTCCCCAATATTCGGGTGCGTGGTATCGGATCTATCAATGCCAGCGCCACTCCACTTTATGTCATTGACGGTATTCCGGTAGTGAGCGGAGATATCTCCGGACTTAATTCCAATACCATCGCCGGTCTTAATGCCAATGACATTCAGACCATGACCGTCTTAAAAGACGCTTCGGCCACCTCGCTCTATGGATCCAGGGCCGCCAATGGGGTGGTGCTGATCACCACCAAGAGTGGTAAGCCCGGAAAGGCCAAGGTGAATTTTACCGTTCAACGAGGATACAATAATAACACCATCCGAGACGAACAAAAAACACTCACCACCGATGCCTATATACAATACTATCGAGAAGGATGGGCCAATGCCGGTAACTCTCCGGCCTCTTACGACTCTTTGTTACGCGCTAACTCCATTGACCCTAACATCAACACCGACTGGTTCGATCAGGTACTTCGCCAGGGTAACTACTCTCAATATAATTTGAACACTAGTGGCGGTAACGACAAGTCCACCTATTTTATCTCGGGTAGTTATTATACGTCTGAGGCTCCTACCAAAGGAGTAAATTATGATAAGGCCACCTATCGTTTGAATCTGACCTCTCAGGTAACAAAACGCTGGAGCATCAAAGGAGGATTCAGCGGCAGCTATCAACGCTCCAGTAACTTTTTGGGAGGAAGCTTCTTTGGTAATCCCGTCCGCGCGATGTACCGGTTGGCTCCCTGGTTGCCGGTGTACAAATCTGATGGCGTTACGTACGAGTTAGGATATAATAGCGGATATAATCCGGTGGCGGTCATCGAAACCACGAAAAGAAAAGCCAACACCTATAACATCGGAGCCAATGCCTCTACTACTTTTAAACTAATGGACGGACTTACCTACGAAGGAAGCTTCGCCCTTGATTTCAATCACGCATTTCGCTCCATCTTCTACGACCCTCGTGTCGGAAATGCGAACGTAGCAGTGGGGGGATCGATAGAAAATTACACGCAAGACATTACCAATTGGGTCGCTACCAATATTGTCCGCTACAAAAAGGAATTTAAAGGGGACCACTCGGTAGAGGCCTTTGCCGGTTACGAGGCACAAAGTCGCAGCGATGTTGACCTGAGTATTGTCGTTAACGGTATTGCACCCGGAACAACGACAGCGGCCGGAGGTTCCAGTCCTGAGCTGACGACCGGTACCGGTACGGCCAATACGTTGGTCAGTAAATTCTTTAATGCTAACTACGCATTAGGCGACCGCTACTTTGTATCGGGTTCGGTAAGAGAGGATGCCTCTTCGCGATTTGCCCGCAATTTTCAGTCGGCTGTCTTCTGGTCCATAGGCGCCGGTTGGAACATTGCCAGTGAACCTTTCTTTAAGTACGATGCCATTACTGAACTAAAGCTTAGGGCCAGCTACGGTTATACCGGTAATCAGGGTATTGATAATTTTGAATCGCAAGGGCTGTACAGTGCCGGTAGCGATTATAACTTTTCTTCCGGACTTACCCTCTCGCAATTGGCCAATGATAATCTGACCTGGGAAAAAAACATCCCTTTTAATATCGGACTCGATTTTGTGGCCATAAAAGGCAGGTTCTCGGGCTCGTTGGAGTGGTACACACGCACCAGTAGTGACCTATTGGTCCGTCAGGCCATTCCCAGCACCAACGGTGTAACGGGAATTACCGTTAACAACGGGGCTATGAAGAATACCGGGATTGAAGTAACCCTCTCTGCCGTACCGATCTCTCCGTCTAAGGCGCGCGGATTTAAATGGGTGACCGATCTGAATGTAACGGCATATCGCAACCAGATCACTAAGATCGATCCCGCTTTTTCTAACAACAGTAATTATTTCAGAAGAGTGGGTCGCGACTACTATCGACACTTTCAAAGAGGATATGCCGGAGTCAATCCACAAAACGGGGAGGCGCTTTGGTACAACTCTACCGATAAGGAATCTACTACCAACGTCTTTACTACTGCTTTACCTCGGATCGAATTTGGCAGCGCCATTCCCCGCTTCTACGGTGGCTGGACCAACACGTTTACCTATAAGAATTTCAAACTCAACTTTCAGTTCTTTATCAACTGGGGCAATCAGATCTACGACGAGTACGGTTACCTTCAAAAGACAGATGCCAACCTGGGATTCTCCGATCAAAGCAATGGTCTTAGTCGTTATGAGTTTCGTCGTCGCTGGACCACTCCCGGTCAAATTACAGATGTGCCCAAGCCGGTGTTTCTCGGAACGCAGTCTTCGGCAGGCAGCTACGAGAGCAGTCGTTTTCTCTATGACGGAAGCTACATCAGGTTGCGCGATGTGAGTTTCTCGTACACGCTCCCCAAGGCCTGGCTTGCCAAGGCCAAGGTTACTTCGGCGCGTATGTACGTAAGAGGACAAAACCTTTTCACCTATGTCAGGGATAAGCGATTTAATACAGATCCCGAAGTGAGCATCGATGGAGTCATGTCACAGCGTCCTCCCGTATTTAACACGTTACTTTTTGGAATCGATTTTACCCTTTAAAGAAATTCATCGCCAAACCGATAAATCAACTCAGTATGCGTATCAACAATTATTCTCTGGCTTTGGTCGCTGTGATGGCCCTGGTGACCTTGTCTTGCAAAAAAAGTTTCACCGACATCCGGCCTCAGCAGAGTGTGTTTACCGCCGATGTGTTCTCTAGTCTTAGTACGGCCCGTGCTGCGGTCAATGGATTGTACTCTCAAATGCAATCTTATAGTTATTACGGCCGTGATGCCATGGTTATTCCCGAAGTATTGTCCGACAATGCCACCCGTAGCGTACGCACCGGTAACCGGTATACCGGCATGAACACCATGACCCACACGGCCACCGATGCCAATGTGGGCCGCTTTTGGGACCAACTCTACCGGGTGGTGGTCAATTCCAATGCCATTATTGCCAACGAAGAAAAACTCAAAGGGATCGTAGCACCGCTTGAACTTCCGGAGCTGACTCAACTGATAGGCGAGGCCTATGCGGTTCGTGCCATGGTGTATTTTGATCTGGCCAAGTTCTTTTCTCGTCCGCTCAACTTTACCGCAGATGGTTCTCATCTTTGTGTTCCACTGGTACTAAACCCCGTTACCACTGTATCGGAAGTTACTTATCCCGCTCGTGCCACTGCCAAAACGGTCTATGATCAAATAGACAAAGACCTGGCCGCTGCACTGGAGCGATTGCCCGCTTCCGGCAATGTGATCGTAAATGGCGTGGCCAATCCCGTTTGGCAAAAGATTCGCTTTAACCGGTTTACGGCGCTGGCCCTGCGCGCCCGTATTGCCATTTACAAATCGGATTGGTCCGTGGCCGTTGGGGCTTCTACCGAAGTGATCAACTCAGGTCGTTATACCTTGTACAGTTATCCTGGTATGCTGCAAGAGTTCAGGACCGTGGGCAACACGGAATCTATTTTTGAAGTGGCCAACAATACCAACGATAATCCCGGTACGGACTCGTATGCCTACCTGTGCAGCCAACAGGGTTATGGCGAAGTGTTGGGTACTCGTCAATCCATGAATAGCCGCAGTACGGGTACAACACTCTCTACCTTTAGAGCTCTGTACGAAGCCTACAGTGCCACCGATGTAAGAAGACAATTTGTAGAGTTGGGTAATCGCAACTCGCTGGGAGGCGAGGTCAATGTTCCGCTCGCGCTCAAATATGTCAATATCTCTACGTACCTCGAAAACACCAAAGTGCTTCGTTTTGCAGAAATGTATCTTTCTAGAGCCGAGGCGCTGGCCAGACAAGCGGCCCTTTCGGGCGATCAGGCGGCTTTAAATAGCTCGGTAGCTGACCTTAATTTATTAAGGGCACGCCGCGATACGGCCAATGCCACCCGCCCGCTTTCTGTTAGCGTTTCGGCTGTTCCTCCTATGGGACAAATCAGCGTAAATGCGTACCTCGATACGATCATGCTCGAGCGCAGAAGAGAATTTGCGCTCGAGGGGCAGCGCCTCTTTGATCTGAACAGAACGCGTACCAACTTTGTGAAGATCAGCAGCGCCGGCAATGCGACCTCTCGTCTTATCGATTATAATGCCATCACCAGCAGTTTTTATAACCGTACTATTTTGCCATTGCCCGTAGGAGAAGTGCAGGCTAATACCAATCTGGTACAAAATCCCGGCTTTTAATACAGGAACCCTTGCGTAACCGATATCCACATAGCAACCCCCATTCCAATGACCCCGGGCGCGGTCAAGGCAGCCTTGTTCGCTTTTTGAATCAGCTTCTATTGGTTTCTCTTATTTTACTGAGCTTTTCGCTGCCAGCACAAACTCTGCAAAAAGGCAAACAATCTTTTTCGTTCTATTCTTCGCAGTTGCGCCTTCCGGCCCCTATTACCGTTTGGATGTACAGCCCCTCTGAGAGACCCGATACCCTTCCGATCGTGATGATGCTGCATGGTGCAGAACGAAACGCTTCTGGCTACCTCGATCAGTGGGCACCGGTGGCCGACCTTTACCAATTGGTAGTCGTGGCACCCGCGTTTGACAAAGAAAATTTCAAGGGCAGCGATCGCTACAATCTTGGAAACGTTTGGAACGAGTCGTCCCAACGCTTTACACCTGCCAGCGAATGGACCTTTTCTGCCATTGAGCCTTTATTTGATAAAGTCGTAAAAGCTCTGGGCAGCGGCCAACAACAGTATTACTTATCCGGACACTCTGCCGGGGCGCAATTCGTTCATCGCTTTCTATACTTTGTTCCCGATAACCGAGCTGCTAAAATTTTTATGGCCAACGCCGGTTGGTACACCTTGCCCGATCTTGAGACCGATTATCCGTTCGGTATAAAAAATGTCTTGCCTGTACAAAATCGGCTCAGCGACGTTTTTCGCAAGCCGGTTATGCTTGCTCTCGGAGAAGCCGATACCGATACCACTAGTGCCAACTTTCAAAAGGGTTTTCCCTATAGCGAGCAAGGAGCCAACCGATTTGAGAGAGGGCAGTATTTTTTTAAGTCCGTTCGCTTCGTTGCCGGTCTGCAACAATGGCCACTCTACTGGACCCTGATTACACTGCCGGGTGTGGCACACTCCAATGCCGAAACTGCCAAGCAAGCCGGTGCGTTCTTTCGATCTGTGCATTATCCTGCTATTTATAAAAATTAAAATGTATTCCTCATCGTATAACCAACTGCCATGAACCTTCGAACCAACCTGCTGCGTTTTTCTTTGATAATTTTTGTATCGCTCTTTGCTGTCGTCTCTACGCTGCAAGCACAAACCGTTCTCTTTGCAGAGAATATGGGCGTGCCTGCCGCAACCACTTTGGTCAATGCCTACACCGGCTGGCAAAATGCCGGGGCATTGCTTTTTTCTGACGGGCAGCAAGCCGCTCCGGCGGATGTCAGGACCACGAATCCCTCTGCGGGCTATCCGACGGCCTCCGGAGGCGGCAATATTTTTTATACCGGCACATCGGCCACTAATGCCGGTGGTTTTTCTATTGAGGGTATCAATGCGGCCGCTTTCAGAGATCTGAAACTCGACTTTGCCTACCGAAAAGAAAGCGCTACAGCGTTTCCGAATTTTTCTGTTGATTACTGGAATGGATCTGCCTGGGTCAACCTGGGCAATACATCGGCTGCCTTATTCAATGAGACCGCCACTGCCGCCATCGGCTGGTATGCTGCCAAGACCATCACGCTTCCGGTAGCGGCGCAGATTAATGGCCTTCGGCTTCGTTTTGTCCGTAACGTCGGCGGAACGGTTACCATTCGTATCGATGATGTGATATTGACAGGGACTCCCACGGTGGTGGGTACCTGTGGTTCGAATGTGGTCGTCAACAGCAGTGTTACTGCCTCCTGCGGTCCTGCCGCTGTTAACTTGAGCGTACAGAGCGGACCCCTGGTGCCTGGTGCCAGTTGGGTTTGGTATAGTGGCAGCTGTGGTGGCACAAGACTCGGAACAGGTACTGCGCTTAGCGGAGTGGCCGTCAACTCGACCACTAGTTTCTTTGTGCGTACCGAGGGGGGAACCTGCGGAACCGCTCGTCCTTGTGAGACCATTACCATAACGGTCACGCCCATACCCACCATGAGTGTCGAAGTATTGGGCGATACCAGTTTGTTACCGGGAAAGACCACCACCCTGATTGCAACGGCAACGCCCGCCTCGACGGGATTGGTCTATACATGGAGAAAAGACGGGGTAGTGGTAAACGGAGCTACCGGCTCTTCGCTAACGATCGGTATTGATGATCTGGGTCTATATACGGTTAGTGCACAAACACCGCAAGGCTGTTCCGCTACTTCTCTTGGCCGAAGAATTACAGCGGCTGCTGCTGAGCAAGCCTGGATCAGCCCCAATCCTACCAATGGTCCCTTTAAAGTTCGCTACTACAGCCGTGCCACGGTATTTAACTTTCAGCGCATCTTGTACATCTTTGATCAGAAGGGAAGACTTGTATTTAGCAGAAATTATCCCATTACCGGTCCGTACAGCAGCATGGATGTTGACTTTTCCGGTATGGCAAAGCGCTCCTACTATGTATTTATTGGCAAGACGGTAGGCGATCGAATTTCGGTCGGCAAGCTGATCGTTCATTAATATGTAGCATGTTGTTTTTCAGCGAGTAGTAACTCCTCTTTTAAAAACGACAAAAGAATAGTGATTTTGTTGATGCTTTGCATCATTATATTTGTTGCAATGCTTAACAGTCCTATCATTCTAAAGCAAGTTCTTATCGCGGACCGAAGCCCCATTTTTCGGCTGGGCATGAGCAGTACATTTAAAAAATTACAAGCAACCGTGCTGCTGCACGAAGCTGGTAACGGAGAAAAGTTGATGGAGATCTTTCAAGAACATTCCATCGATCTGCTTATCATGGACGATCTTTTGTTTGACATGGACCTGCGTCAGTTGGTAAAGAAGTTGCGACTCATTAATCCCGCTACCCGTATTCTTTTTTTCTCCGATCGCGGCGAGGAGCATTTTCTGTCTTGTATGCCCAAGGGAGGTATCTACGGGTATGTCAATAAAAAGGCCCAGATGACACAACTTGCAGAGGCCGTAGAGGCATTGACCCAGGGCCATCATTATTTTTCGCAAGAGCTTCTCATTGAGCGATTGCTCTGACCGGCCCACGGCCTACTTAAAAGGCTCGTTGCCCCCGTATCTTTGTGGGCTCTTATGCCCCGCAGATCTACCGTTGTCAACAAAGTTTCTTCTACTGATACTGCTATAACCGCTACTGCCTCCATTGTGGTGTCCGGAGCTCGTGAGCACAATCTCAAGAACCTCGACATCAGTATCCCTAAAAATCAATTGGTCGTTATTACCGGTATCAGCGGTTCTGGAAAATCTTCGCTGGCCTTCGATACCATCTATGCCGAGGGGCAGCGTCGTTATATGGAAACATTCGGCGCCTATGCCCGGCAGTTCATGGGCGACATGGAGCGACCCGATGTAGATCGTATTACAGGACTTTCGCCGGTCATTGCCATCGAGCAAAAGACTACGAACAAAAACCCCCGCTCAACGGTGGGCACGGTAACAGAGGTGTACGACTTTTTACGGTTGCTCTTTGCCAGGGCCGGGCAGGCTTTTTCTTACCAGACCGGCAAGCCCATGGTAAAATGGAGCGAAGAGGAGATCGTTAACAATATCAAAGAAAGATGTTCGAACCAAAAGATCTCTTTGCTGGCTCCCTTGGTAAGAGGTCGAAAGGGACATTACCGCGAACTCTTTGAGGAGTGGCGCAAAAGAGGATTTGTAAAGATGCGCGTAGATGGAGAGATAAAAGAGATGACCGCGCGTATGCAACTGGATCGTTATGTGATACACGATATAGAGCTGGTAGTAGACCGCTTGCAGGTAACCGACGATCTGCAACCCCGATTGAGTGCCAGTGTGCAACAGGCGCTCAAGTTGGGCAAAGGGCTGCTATTCGTGCAAACCGATCGAGATGAGCTGATCCAATACTCACGCCAGTTGATGTGCGAAGACTCCGGTATCAGCTACGAGGAGCCTTCTCCCAATGCCTTTTCTTTTAATTCTCCTTATGGAGCCTGCCCGGTTTGCAAAGGACTGGGGGTGCAGCACCGCGTGAGTATGGAAAGAATTATGCCAGACCCCTCTCTTTCGATCAGCGAAGGAGGCATTGCCCCGTTGGGCGAGGCCAGAGATGCCTGGGTATATAAGCAAGCGCAAGAGTTAGCCCGGCAACATAAGATCTCGTTGCAAAAACCGATCGGCGAATTAACCGCTGCTCAACGCAACATACTGCTTTACGGAAATAGTGAAGGAAAAGTGGCCGAGATCGATTTTGCAGAGGCCACCTTCGATCCTGATGCTCCGTTCGAAGGAGTAGTGAACGTGTTGCTTCGGTGGTATGCGAGCCCTTACAGCGACGCTATACGAGAGTGGGCCGAAGATTTTATGGATGTACAGCCCTGTGAGGCCTGCGAAGGAACGCGCTTA
>CAZZLP010000027.1:0-11445 GCA_964654705.1 uncultured Chitinophaga sp. | reverse complement strand
GTTGGATGGTGCCACACAACCTTCATTTAAACCACCTGTTCCGTCTTGGTACAGAACAATATCCGATTGAATGAAATTAGGTGCTTGCGGTACCTAACGCTGAAAGCCCGAACGCACTCGAGCGTACCCGACCAATTCATCGGCACGAGCACCAAAAGGCCTGAAGTAAACGAAGACAGAATACTCATTTTCGGTAGCCCAAAAATTCCCTTCGGTGTTATCAAAAGAAGGGGTCTTGTTAGCTGACAACAACGACCTTGTCAGATAACCATAATTATAGAATCCCTGCTTCAGGTACACCGACTTGGTATATAGTCCCTGCACGGGATCGTATTCCATTTTGTAGGGCTCGGTCAGTTCATAGCCACTCCATTCGCCGGTAACAAAGACCTCTTTGTCGGGGTAGGCGCTTTTTGATCCGGGTCGTAGCGAAAAATGAACCCACCCGTACTCGCCCTGGGTATACGGCTGGGGATTATCGATATTTTCGATCAGGAACTTTCCGTTCAGATCGCGGTAATACAAATAAAGCTGTCCTGACCTTTCGGTGTCAGTCACCAGAAACACATCGGTACGTGTACTGGTATCGCTGTCTACAATTCGCTGCACCCTATCGCCGCGCAACCGCATGCTGCGCAAATCGAACCAGCGCCATTCTTGCCCGGCCGCGAAAAGGGTTTGCTCCTCTTCGTTGTACTCAAGATAGTTACCTCGAAAAATAGAAGGCCGGTTGAACATACGTGCCGTCAACCACTGGTCATTTTGGGTAATGACCACTTTGATCTCTTGCGGAGAAAAGGAATTGGCCGGTAATTGCTGTGGTGTAACGCCGACCACTAGCCGCTGGTGCGTCAGAAAATAATTACCATTAAAGGGCTGAAGCACCTGGGCCGTGACCGCTACTTTCTTATTGACCACCACGACCCTTCTGGTCAAGACCAATTGGCTGGTATCGTCGTTCAAAAAGACCTTTAGCAAATAATTACCGCTGCGGGTAGGCCCACTATTTCTTTCCGGTAGCAAGGCCTGGTAATGCATATAGCGTGTCTGTATTACCGTAGACAATCGATAGTTTTGAATACGCTGCGAGATAAATCCTTTCAAATAGTCAAAGGGCGGTAATTGACCCACGGTCCAATCGGCATTGCAAAGCTGCAAGGTGTAATAATAGGCCTTTACCGAGGCCTCCATGTCATCAAAATGCAACTCCAGTTGATCGGGCTGGCCCAAGAAGAGTACGGGAGGGGCTGTTTGGTCGCCAGCCTTGAACAACTTCACGGACCGGATGTAAGAACGATAGACTCGCTCAGGAGACTGGGCCCGCACAGAAAAAACAGCCAGCAACAGATAGATAAAAAAAACGAAGGGCATTTCTGAATGACTTGATCGGCAAAGTAGTTAAAAAAGGAGCAGTAATTCTAGCCAAGGGCGCTTATTTTTGAGGAGATATCTTTCATCGTGAACCTCGTCTCTTTTTTGGCCGACCGTATTCGTGGCTACCGGGCAAGTCGTTTCTCGGGGCTGGTGATCGGCATTTCGCTGGGCGCCACCATTATCAGTGTTGCCGTGATGATCATCACCGTGGCACTCGCCGAAGGATTTCAACAACGCATCAGCGAAAAGGTCTTTAGTTTTTGGGGACATATTCGCATCCAAGAGAAGCAACCCGGCAAAGCCATCATAGCCGAAGAAATCCCCATACGTCAAAACGAAATACTGCTGCAACAAATACAACAGCAACCGGGAGTACGTTCGGTACATCCCTTCGCTACCCGCTACGCACTGCTAAAGACGCGCGAACAAATGGAAGGGGTAATGCTCAAAGGACTGGACCAACCGGAGCAATTCAAAATGCTCTCCTCTTTTTTACAAGAGGGCAAGGTTCCTCAACTTGCCGACAGTGGCTATAGCCGGGAGCTGCTGGTATCTCGGATAACGGCCAAGCGGCTGCAAGTCAAAGCAGGCGATACATTGCTACTGTACTTTATACGACCCGATGCAGCGCCCAGTGTCAAAAAAATGTGCGTATCGGGTATCTACAAGACCGGCATCGAGGACTACGACAATCTTTTTGCCATCGGAGACATGGAGCTGATCCGTGAACTGAATCAATGGGATAAGGACCAGGTGGGCGGATACGAAATCTTTTTGAACGACCCCCGTACCATGGAGCAAGTGGCTGATGTGCTCTATGCACTTCCGGAATTTCCAGCCACCTGGGATGCGATCTCCGTAAAAGAGGTCTCACCACAACTATTTGACTGGTTGCAGATGCAAGATCTGACTCGCAATGTTTTGATCGGCTTTATGATCGTGGTAGCGGTCATCAACCTGATCTGTTGTTTACTGATCTTGGTATTGGAACGGATCAGGATGGTCGGTGTGCTCAAAGCCATGGGCGCAACGGATTGGACGGTGCAGCGAATTTTTTTACGCTATGGGTTGTCGATCACCCTGCGAGGTGTATTGATCGGTACACTGATCGCGTTGGGATTGCTCTGGCTGCAAGAGAAAACAGGTTTTGTTACCCTCGACGAGGCGGCCTACTTCGTAGATAAAGCGGCTGTCAAGATCGTACCCTGGCAGGTGGCCGCCATCGCGGCCGGCACGGTCGCCACCTCTTTTTTAATGCTGTTGATTCCTTCTTGGCTGGTCAAAAAGATCAGTCCCGTAAAAGCGATCCGCTTTACCTGAAATTTACTTGAGCTTTTCCGATACTTACCTGAGATAAGAAAGCAAGATGCCGGTGGCCACTGCGGCGTTGAGTGATTCGGCATCTCCCTTGCCTGCAATAGAGACGGCACGCGTGGCTTTTGCCAGCAGTGGTGCGGCAATACCGGTCGATTCATTACCGATCAGCAAGATGGCTTCTTGTTGCGGAGACAACATACGCACATCGTTCCCGTGCAAGGTGGCGGCCAAAATTTGCACCTGCCCCGATCGATCGAGCCATGCCGAAAGATCGAGGTAATGAACGGCAACGCGAAAGATACTACCCATGGTCGACTGCACTACTTTGGGATTGTAACAATCGACGGTATCGGTACTACATACCAACTGCCGTACCCCGAACCAATCGGCGGTTCGAATAATGGTCCCTAAATTACCGGGGTCTTGCAAGCCACAACAGGCAAGCGTAAAATGGCCTTTGGCCACCGGTGGAGCCTGCTGTGGCTGTCGCACCACGGCCAAGACCTGATGCGGTGTTTGCAATTGAGAAATTTTTTTTAAGGTAGGCTCATCGATGGCCGTAACGGAGAGATCTCGCAACGACTGCCGGTGCAACTCGATCCACTCCGGCAGCGCATATAGCGCTACGATCGCTGAGGTGTAATGCAACAATAACTCCTCAACAAGCTTTGGACCCTCGGCCAAGTAGAGTCCGGTCTGCTCTCTGTGTTTTTTAAGGGCTATACTTTGAATATCTTTGATAACAGACCTAACTAGCATAATTTTTTTTACATGAACGCAGGCAAACCCCTCTGCTCACGGTTGATGGTTGAAGTGATGTTGGCGGTGATCCTGTGGGGGCTCAGCGCTTGCGGCGTTATTCCTAAGAATTACCCCAAAGAAAGACCCTTTGTTTTCAAAACTACTATAAAAGTCAATGGAAACTTCACCGAAGAAGAACGAGAAATACTGGAGAGCCGGCTAAAAGGACAACTGGACGATAGCCTTACAGTGCGCTCGGTGGCCAAGCTCTTCGTAAAGGAGATCCGAACGCCGCCCGCCTATGACGGTGCTGCAGTGCTACGTTCGGTATTGTATATGCAAAACCTGCTGAGCGCACAGGGTTATTTTAATGCAAAGATCTCTTATGATACTACGGTAAAGGCAGCGGGTAAGGACCAGTTGCGCACCTCGGTCCATTTTGGAGTGACCCCAGGACCGCAAGTGCTGCTTGACTCCGTACGCTATTCGATTCGCAACGAAACGTTGCAAGCCCTTACCATGATGTCCCTTTCAGAGAGCAAGATAAAAAAGGGTGAACCTTTTTCTAAGACAACGATCTCTGCCGAACTAGACAGACTGGTCGATATCTATCGCAATAACGGCTACCTCCGTTTTACACGCGAAGAGTTGATCGGCGTGTGGGATACGCTCGACGCACGCTTGTTGGCACCCACCACCGACCCCATTGAACAGCTTCGCATCTTATCCGACATTGAAAACAACCGGTTCGAGCCGAAAGCGAACCTGGAGATCCGGCTACGGCCAGGATATGACAGTAGTAAACTGACAAAATATTATGTAGGTTCCATTGATGTCTATCCCGATTTTAGCAGTGATACCGCCGGACTAAAGCCTACTACCGTTCTTCAAAACGGACTTTCACTGATTCGCTACCGTCCTGTATTTTATCCGGGCATCTTTCGAGAGAAGATCTTTTTTTACAGGGGCGATCTCTATGACCAACGAAACTATTTCAAGACACTCAACCAACTTAGCGCCATGGGTGCCTGGCGGTTGATCAACATTGAGCCCCGCCCTAGGTCCGCCTCGGACACCACCGATCTTACCATCCGGTTAACGCCGGCTCGCAAATACAGCAATAATGCCACCCTCGAAGGAAGCAGCAACCAAAGTCTGATCTCCGGAAATTTATTTGGTGTTGCACTTAACCTTGGCTTTCAAAATCGCAACTGGGCCAGACGGGCCATTCAGTCCTCGACCAGTGTTCGCTTTGGCGTAGAGACAGGACGCGACCAGGTAACGGATGTCAACTTTATCCAAACCCGACAACTTGCCATTACGCACAACCTGTATTTTCCGCGCGCCATACCTCGTGCCAAATGGCTGCCGGCCGAGTGGAGAGAAAATTTTAAGTCTGTACTTTCTTTCAATGTCGCCAACACCGAACGAAGGGAACTATTTAATCTTTCGTCGTATAGTGCGGCCTGGGGTTATAACGTCCGTTTCAGGGATGCGCTGTTTACGCTTCGGGCACCTAACATAGAATACAATGCCATCGCACGTCGACCCAAACTGGAACAGCTGATCGCCAACAATGCCTTGCTGAAAAATATATTTGTAGACGGACTTATTTCTTCTGTAACCGCCGGCGTATTACTGGCAAAGCAACGCAGCGATCGCGTTACCAACCTCCGATTCAACATAGAAGAATCAGGGATGCTGACCGGTATGATCCGTCAGCCGCTTTTAGACAGCCAACTCTTTCGTTTTCTAAAAGTAGACCTGGACCTTTCGACCAAGATCATGATGCGACGCTCCGCCATTGCCATGCGTCTTTTTGCCGGGGCCGGTTACGAATTTGACAACACGGTTAACCCCAACAAGCGTTTCAATTTACCGCTGTATCGCCAGTATTTTGCGGGTGGCCCCAATAGCATGCGGGCCTGGGGGCTTCGTAAACTGGGACCCGGATCTTCTATCCAGTCGTATGGAAATGACGGCCTGCCCGAACGCTACGGAGACTTGCAGCTGGAGGCGAACCTCGAATACCGTTTTCCTTTTTTTACCATCGCAGGATTCAAGATCAACGGAGCGCTCTTTACCGATATCGGAAACATCTGGTATGTAAAGAAAGCACCCGGACGAAGTGCCGAGGAGATATTTTCGCTACAGCGATTGGGCAAAGACATGGCCGTAGGCGTGGGCAGTGGTCTTCGTATTGACTTTACTTATTTTATTATAAGGCTCGACTATTCGGTCAAGGCCAAAGATCCGAGTCCTTCTCCGGCCAATGCGGCCTATCAAAATAAATGGTTTGGCTATCCAAAATGGAGGGATATGGACCAGTTTCAGCTGGGGATCAACTATCCGTTTATTCTCTGAGCAAAAAATGTTATGACGTGAGCGTTTGCTCGAATTGAGCGGGTGTCTGTGCCTGCGCAACGGCAAACGATCCGATACGAGTTCTGCGCAACGAACTCAAATAGGCCCCGCAACCCAAGACCTGCCCCACATCGTGGGCCAAACTGCGAATGTAAGTGCCGGTCGAGCAGATCACTCTAAAATGCAGTTGCCCTTCTTCCAAACGAACTGCTTCAAAGACCCGGATCGTAACACGACGCGGTTCTAATGCTACCTGTTGTCCTTTTCGGGCCAGCTCGTAGACTCGCTGACCTTTTACTTTAATGGCCGAGTACATGGGAGGAACCTGCAAAATTGAACCGGTAAATTGTTGCAATGCTTGTTGGATCCCCGCAAGGGTCAACGATCCGATGGGACGGTGATCGGCCGGCTCGGTCTCAAGATCATAGCTGGGCGTAACGGCCCCCAGTGTGATGGTGCCGGTATATTCTTTTTCTTGCGCCATGAACTCATTGATGCGCTTGGTAAACTTTCCGGTACAAACGATCAGCAGACCGGTGGCCAGCGGATCGAGTGTACCGGCATGACCAATCTTTTTGATGCGGATCAGGTGTCTGAGTTTTCTGACCACATCGAATGAGGTCCACCCGATCGGTTTATCGATCAATAAGACCTGACCGGCGGCAAAAGGAGATTCGTCTTGCATGTTCATTAGTAGGCCCGCGCAAAGAGTACACGTTGCGTAGAAGGTTTACCACTTAAAATGCAAACGCCCGTCTCTTGCTTGTTGTCTAAAGGGATACAACGAATAGTGGCCTTCGTCTTTTCTTTTATGGCTTCTTCGGTTTCGGCAGTGCCGTCCCAGTGGGCAGCAATAAAACCACCTTTCTGGTCGAGCAGCGATACGAATTCGTCCCAATGATTTGCCGGAGTAATATGATCATCACGATAGGTAAGTGCTTTGCTATAAAGCTGTTGCTGGATCTGTTCTAGCAAGACATGGAGTTGCTCGGCAAGCCCTTCGATGGGCAACGTCAACTTCTCGCGTGTATCTCGACGAGCCACTTCGACCACCTTGTTCTCCAGATCACGGGCACCGATGGCCACCCGAAGGGGAACTCCCTTCATTTCGTACTCGGCAAATTTCCAGCCCGGCCGCGCATTGTCGTTATCATCATATTTGACCCTTATTCCCATGGCCTTTAAGGAAAGCAGCAGGGCGTGCACGCAGGTATCGATGGCCGCCTTTTGCTCTTCTCCTTTGTAGATGGGAACGACCACTACTTGCAGGGGAGCGATGCGAGGCGGCAGCACCAACCCATCATCATCACTGTGGGCCATGACCAGTGCACCGATCAGTCGGGTGCTGACACCCCAGCTGGTAGCCCACACATAATCCAGCTTATTATCGCGGTCACTGAACTTTACATCGAAGGCCTTGGCAAAATTTTGTCCCAGAAAGTGAGAAGTGCCGGCTTGCAGCGCTTTTCCATCTTGCATCAGCGCCTCTATGCAATAAGTGTCTTCGGCACCTGCAAAACGCTCTTGTGGAGTCTTGACCCCTTTGATAACGGGTACCGCCATGTAGTTTTCTACAAAATCAGCATAGACATGAAGCATCTTGACGGTCTCGTCAAGGGCCTCCTGTCGGGTGGCATGTGCCGTATGCCCTTCTTGCCAAAGAAATTCAGCGGTACGCAAAAACAGACGGGTACGCATTTCCCAACGCACCACATTTGCCCATTGGTTAATCAATAGCGGCAGATCACGATAAGATTGGATCCAGTTTTTATACGTGCTCCAAATAATGGCCTCGCTGGTAGGACGAACCACCAGTTCTTCTTCGAGTTTGGCCGCAGGGTCTACCATCAGTTTTCCGGGGCGAGTCGGATCGGCTTGTAACCGGTAATGCGTAACAATAGCGCATTCCTTTGCAAAGCCCTCGGCATTTTTTTCTTCGGCCTCAAATAAGCTCTTAGGAACAAACAACGGAAAATAGGCGTTTACGTGACCCGTATCCTTGAACATCTTATCCAATACGTCTCGCATGTTTTCCCAAAGGGCAAAACCATAAGGTTTGATGACCATGCAGCCTCTGACCGCAGAATAGTCGGCCAGCTCACCTTTGATGACCAGGTCGTTGTACCACTGAGAATAGTCGGCGCTTCTGGAAGTGATCTCTTTGCTCATAAAACGGATGGTGGCCTTAGCCGGGTTTACCTTTTTTTTAACAGCCCGGCCCGCAATATCTACGCAAGATGCCGAACTTTGTCTTGGAATGCAAAAGTAAACACTTCGGCTATGAAAACAACCCTGCTACTTACGATTCTGCTGGTAACGTTATTGACCGGTTGCAGCGCTGTATACAGAACAGGCCAAACTCCCGACGATGTGTACTTTTCTCCTGCCAGGCCCGAGACCGAATATGTACAGGTGCAACGGCAACAGACCAGACGCGTACGCTACGAAGCAGAAGACTACGAAGATCGTTTCTTGCGGATGCGTATCAACAACCCTGCTCGTTGGAACTACCTCGACGATTGGTATACGTTCGAACGCTGGTCCATCGGATACAACCAATTCTTTTCGCCAGTGGTGAACCCTTTTGTTTCTTGGAACTATTACTATAACCCCTACTTTTCTTCTGCCGGCTGGGCCCAGGCACCGGTAAAAAACATCTTTACGGGTCCGCGTATCTACAACCTGGGCAGCTATCAGCAGGCCCCCGTTGACCTGAAGCTACTGAAACAAAATACCAGTACGCGCAGCAACTACATTCCCTTTGGCACCGGAAAAGGTTCCGGTTCGGGCAACAGAGGAAATGCGCTACGCGAGGCATTTGGCGTGGGTAATTCAGGGGGTGTCTCAGGAGGCTCCCCTGTTTCTTCTCCGGTCAATAGCAACCCATCCAATTCCTCTTCGGGCAGCAGTGCTCCCGTTAGAAGATTTTGAGCTGGTCAACGATCATTTCGATCAACTAGCAATAAACTACATGAAGTATTATCCGATAGGGCCGGTCTTTCTGCTTTTTAGTTTGGTGACGCATGCGCAAGAACCGGATGATGCGTTGCGATATGCCTGGACCCAACCCAATGGTACGGCCCGTCAGCAAGCTATCGGTGGTGCCATGACCTCTTTAGGAGGCGATCTGTCTGCCTTGTTCGTTAATCCCGCTGGTCTTGGGTTTTACAAGACAGGAGATCTAGTGTTCTCTCCCTCCTACCAGCAAACCCGTAATAAAAGCACTTACCTGCAAAGAACGGAGACGGACCAGCGGGGTAATGTAGGATTCGGCTCCATTGGTGTAGTGCTGGGCACCCAATTTGCGCAAGAGGGATCCGGGCAACGACCACAAAAAAACAAAACGGGAGCCTTTGCCATTGCCCTGAACCAGTCGGCCAATTTTAACAGCAACCTGCTGTACCGAGGGCTCAACAATCGCCAATCCTACTCGCAGCGCTTCTTAGAAGAGGTGGGCGGGATTGGAGATGCCAACAAGGTTGCACAAAATTTCCCATTCGGAAGCAGTCTGGCATTTAACACCTATTGGATCGATACCATAGCGGGCGGCAGTTCGGGCAATTATCGCTACAAATCGAGAGCAACCCCCGCTTCCGGGCTGTTACAAGAAAACAGTGTGAGAAGTCGGGGTGCGCTCAATGAACTTGCCTTGGGATACGGAGGATCGATTGATGATAAACTCTATTTTGGTTTTACGCTGGGCATTCCTTTTGTATTCTACGACAGGACCAGTACGTTTACCGAGGCAGATGCAACCCAAGACCTGAATAATTTTAATTACGCGACCATCGAACAACGGCTGGAGACCAATGGAAACGGATTGAATCTGAAGATGGGATTCATTTACAGGCCCGCCCCATTTTGGCGATTCGGCGCGGCTTTTCATTCTCCTACCTGGATGCGCCTGACGGATATTTATTCCGCATCGGTTACTACCGATACGGAAAATTACAAGGGCGTGCAAACGCAGTCATCGTCTGTTTTTACCAATGGAGAAGATGCCCAGTTGACTTACTTTTTATTGACGCCGTACCGATTGATGGTCAGCGGCTCATATGTGATCAACGAGACCGAAGATGTAAAAAGACAAAAAGGATTTCTGACCGCAGACCTGGAATACGTTAATTATAACAGCACCTCTTTTCGGGTAGACCCCGAGACCGGTAACACAGCATCGACCCGAACTTATTTTAAGGAGTTGAACAACACCATCGACAACTCGTATCGCAGTGCCCTCAACCTACGGGTGGGTGGTGAGTTAAAGTTTACGACCCTCATGGTGAGGGCCGGCATGGCTTCGCTGGGAAACCCGTACAAAGAAAGCTATGCTGCCGGCGCACGTCGCCTGCAATGGAGCGGAGGACTGGGCTATCGTAACAAAGGAAATTTCATTGACCTGACTTTTGTACATACGTCCGGGAAAGACACTCATTATGCGTACCGTCTAACGCAACAAGCGGTAGCGGGTGCCGCCGTACTCAGCCGCGGATCAAGAGCGGTAGTGACCCTGGGTCACAAATTCTAAGCGATCGGTCATTTAAAGATCAAGGTCTCTTTTTGAACGGGGCCGCTGATTCTCTCTTTTTTCAGGTATCCCCGATACATCCCTTCGGTACAAAAAGGTAATGTGAAATTGCCTAACCTGTCTACGGCGATCAGTCCACCGTCACCTCCCAAAGCGGGCAGTTGGCGCATGACCATTTCGTCGGCAGCCTGCTGTACGCTTTGCCGGCCAAATTCCATCCGGTCACTGATCGACTTGGCCATGACCAGTCGTAAAAAATATTCACCCCACCCCGTACAGCTAATGGCTACCGTGTTGTCATTGGCATAAGTGCCGCTGCCGATGATGGGTGCGTCGCCTACCCTTCCCCATTTTTTATTGGTCATGCCACCGGTACTGGTCGCAGCGGCTAAATGTCCTTGTTGATCGAGCGCTACGGCTCCCACAGTGCCGTATCGGCTCTTTCTATACTCCTGTATGGCCGATGCGCTATGCAAGGGCGTACCACTGTTAATGACCGAGTCTCTTTTTTTAGCACGCTGCAGCGATTCCCAGCGCTCCGGTGTATAGAAGTAAGAGGGATCGACGATCATCAACCCTTGTTCTTTTGCAAAAGCCTCTGCACCCCTTCCGGTCAGCAGCACATGTTCTGAATGCTCCATGACGGCACGGGCCGCAGTGATGGGATTACGAATGGTCCTGACCCCGGCCACCGAGCCTGCCTGCAACGTAGACCCATCCATGATGGCCGCATCCATTTCATTGATCCCCTCGGCGGTAAATACAGCGCCTTTTCCGGCATTAAAGAGAGGATCATCTTCCAATACCCGAACGGCAGCCTCTACCGCATCGAGGGCCTTGCCCCCTTTTTCTAAAATGGCGCCGCCAGTTACCAGGGCCTTGTCGAGCGCATCATGATAACGTTTCTCTAATACGGGTGTCAGCTGGCTTTTACTAATGGTGCCCGCCCCGCCATGAATGACCAATACATACCGACCGGATGGAGTAGAAGATGAGATGGTTTGTTGAGCCGACAGCGATAGCGACCCAACCGCAATAAGAAGAGATAGCAAGCGTTTCATGATAGCTGTTTTAGGCAATTTAACCAATCTTACTGGGGCAGTTTCATTAATTTTACAAACAAC
>CAZZLP010000026.1:0-11482 GCA_964654705.1 uncultured Chitinophaga sp. | reverse complement strand
TTCTTGCCTTTTTTTCGGAAACGCCTTACCGGATTATGGCTGGTGATGGCCCTTATTAACCCGTCTGTCAGCGCCTTCTCTCAAACGACCAACCCGCGCGGCTTTACACAACTGTTCGAAACAACTCCCGCTGAAGGTAAAACTGGAACCCGGTTGCACCCTATGGCCATCAGCTTTGTTCAAAGCTACATGGACAAATACGGCAACAATTTACGCGCTATGAAAGACTGGGGCCTTCCCTATTTTGATATGATGGACCGGGTGCTACGCCAATATGATCTTCCGTCTCAGTTAAAATACCTGGCCGTTATAGAATCGGGGCTCAAAACAACAGCAGTCTCGTGGGTAGGCGCCGTCGGACCCTGGCAATTTATGCCCGCCACGGCCCGTCGCTATGGACTGATCGTTACCCGATCGAGCGATCAGCGTACCGATTACATCAAGAGCACCCATGCGGCCGCCCAATACCTACGGGACCTATACGCCGAGTTTCAAGACTGGCTATTGGTCATTGCCGCGTACAATGGCGGAGAAGGTCGTGTGCGTCAGGCCATCCAACGAAGCCATAGCACCGACTTTTGGAAACTTCAGTACCAACTGCCGACCGAATCGATGAATCATGTAAAAAAGTTCATTGCCACCCACTATGTCTTTGAGGAGGACGGCGGTGAGACGACCCTGACCCGGCAAGAACGCGAAGAAAAACAGAAGGTGACGGGCGCTCCGATCAGCGAAGAAGAAAAAAAACAAACCACCACAATGGTCATTACGGGTCGCTACAAAAAAGAAGCCATCCTCAAGTATACCGAGACCGACCGGCAAGAATTTATTCGGCTTAATCCGGACTTCGATGCGCTGCTGGCGATGCAGGGAAGCTACTTGTTGCGGTTATCTCCGGCCTGTATGCAGGTCTTTGTAGAAAAACGTTCCGCGATCGCGGAAGAAAGTTTGCAATTATTACTACGAGAGATTAAACGGTAGGGACTACGAAAGGCTCTTGAGTAATGAGCGGAGCACGATACGAGACCAACGATCAAAAATCCTCTTCTTCTTCGTCAAAACCTTTTTCGTCAAACAGGTCTTTGAACTCGTCATCCTCAAATTTAAAATCGTCTTCTTCTCCGCTTTTCTTTCCGGATGTTTTCTTGACCTTCGATTTAGGAAGATCGAACTCGTCAAAGTCAGGGTCCCACTCCTCTTCTTCTTCTTTCTTTTCCCACTCGTCGTTGACATCCTCCTCTTCTTCTTCGTCCTCGTCTCTGTCTTTGTTCTTGCTTTTGAGGGGCTCTTTCTTATCAGCGGCGCGCGCAGATTCCTTTCCTGACTTAGGAGTACTCTTATTAGACTTTTCTGGTTTGGTAGCCATAGCTGAACCGGATTAGTAATGTAAAATTTCGGCGAAGTTTTTAAACTGCCAAATTTTAAAAAGTTTTTTTTAGAAGAGGAGCTTTACAGAGTTTTAGGCCACCGTTACCAGCTGATCACGACCGGGGCCGTTCGAGATGTAGCGAACGTCTACGCCCAGGTATGCATTGATAAAAGCCACGTATTGCTTCATGGCCTCGGGTAATGTGGCAAAAGACTTGCATTGGTCAGTAGGAGTGTTCCATCCGGTAAACTGACGAAGTACCGCAGTAGGCTGACTACGCTCTAACTGGTAAGGCATCTGTCGGGTCTCTTGACCATTGACCGTATAGGAGGTACAAACGGCCAACGTCTCGAAGGAGTCCAGCACATCGGCTTTTGTCATGACCAGCTGTGTTACCCCATTGATCATACAGGCATAGTGCAAGGCCACCAGATCGATCCAACCGCAACGACGCGGACGACCCGTGGTAGCCCCGAACTCGTTTCCGATCTTTCTGATCGCTTCGCCGGTAGCATCGTGCAGTTCGGTAGGAAAAGGACCGCTGCCGACACGGGTGCAATATGCTTTGGTAACCCCGATCACTTCGTTGATGGTGCGGGGTGCCACCCCGAGTCCATTGCACACACCGGCTGCAATGGTATTAGAAGAAGTAACAAAAGGAAAGGTACCGAAATCAATATCTAGCATGCTGCCCTGCGCCCCTTCGGCCAAGACGCGCTTGCCCGCCTTTAACTGTTCGTTGATAAAATATTCGCCGTTGACAATGTTGAGCGTTCGTAAGAACTCGAGCGCCGTAAAAAATTCTTCTTCCCAGGCACTAATGTCTTCTTGAAATCCGTAGCTATCGAGCAGACGCTGGTGTTTGAGGCGAAGCTTTATATACTCGGTCGTAAAGTTCTTGTCGAGCAGATCGCCCACCCGCAGTCCGTTACGCCCTGTCTTGTCCATGTAAGCCGGACCGATCCCCTTGAGCGTGGATCCGATCTTTTGATTTCCTTTTGATAATTCGGCTGCCTTGTCGAGGGCGCGGTGCGTGGGTAAGATCAGATGGGTGCGATCGGCAATGAATAAATTTTTCTTGAGGTCAACCCCAAACGGTGTAACACTATCGCACTCTCTTTTTAAAGTGACCGGATCGAGCACTACCCCGTTACCGATCAGGTTGACGATACCGGCATGAAAGATACCCGAAGGAATTTGATGCAAGACCAACTTCTTGTCTTGTACGTATAAGGTATGGCCGGCGTTGGGCCCTCCCTGAAAGCGGGCGACCACCTGATAATCTTTTGCAAAGTAATCGACGATCTTTCCTTTTCCTTCGTCTCCCCATTGGAGCCCTAGAATAACATCCACCATAGCGTTTGAAATATGCCGGGCAAAAATAGGTCTATTTGATCAGCATTACTGTTCCTTTTTTCGTAATCAGTCGATCGTCTTTGGTGAGCCCCTCTATCATCCAAATATAAACCCCGTCGGGTTGCAACTGACCACCGATGGTGCCATCCCATCCTTGGTTTAGTTGGCGAGTCTGAAAGACCAATTGCCCCCACCGGTTATAGATCCTGAAATAATTATAGCTTTTCATACCTACCGGAAAAGGAGTAAACAGATCGTTCTTGCCATCTCCATTGGGCGTAAATCCTGTCGGCACATAAATATCAGGCCCCTTATAAACACGAACATTTACATACGCCTCTCCTCTGCAACCCGCCACCGTAGTGGCCACCACTTTATAGCGAACATCGGCTCCAATATTTCCGATGGTCACCGTGGGGCTGGCCACGCCCGCATTGCTTAATCCTATCGAGGGAGTCCAAACATACTGTGTGGCATCGGGATCGTTAGGTACGGCCAGCAATTGAAAACGATCGCCGGGATAACCGATCGTGTCGGCCGGAAAAGTTCTGATCTGAATGGGAGGGGTAACATCGATGACCACCGTATCGGTTACCAATGCCGCACATCCGTTGGCATCGGAGAGCACCGAAAGCACATAAAAGATATTGCGGTCGGGCGTCGAAACGGCATTGGGCAAAGCAGGATTGTTCAGGAAAGTAGAAGGCGTCCAGCGATAGACCGTACCACCACTTCCGTTGAGCGTAGCGGATTGCCCGTAACAAATAAAGATATCGGCCCCTGCATTGGGAATGGGGGCAGGATTGACATTGACCACTACCGTATCGCTTTTGACACAACGACCCAGCGTCAGGGCCACGATATATTGCGTGGTAACAAGCGGAGAGGCTACCGGGTTGGCAATATTGACCGCCGATAAACCCGAGGCGGGCGTCCAATCGTATTGGAGCGCGTTCGATACGACCTGCAATTGCGCCGACTTGCTTTCGCAAATCGTTACATCGTTTTGCGGTGTAAGCGTAAGATCGTTGGTAAGCCCTACCACGGCTGGCAGCTGTGTGGTACAATTAAGTTGATCTTTGATGGTGACCGTGTACGAACCAGGTGCCAAATTAAAGGTATTGGCAGTTTGCCAGTTGACACCTGCGTCTATGGAATAACTATAGGTGCCATTGCCTCCGGTAGGCGTCAGCATAAGGGTACCATCATTTCCACCATTACAAGTTGCACTGGTAGTAGTAGCCGTACCGGAGAGCGCGGAAGGCTGGGTAATGACTATGGGCAGGCTCTGCCGACAATCATTGGCGTCTCTGATGGTAAGGGTATAACTGCCGGCACCCAGCGAAAATTGCGTAGCGTTTTGCCAACTGCTGCCGCTGTTGACACTGAACTGATAGGGGGCAACACCTCCCGACGAAGTAATAGCAAGTTGACCGTTGCTCTGACCATTGCAAACAACCGGAGTGGTCGTGGCAGAAAGCGTTATGGCCAACGGCTCGGTAATGTTGACCGATGTACTGCCCACGCAACCATCCCGCTCTCTAAAGCGTATCGTGTACGTGCCGGCCGAAAGTCCATTAAAAATAGTGCCGGTTTGCCAGTTGGTTCCATTGATCGAATATTCGAAAGGCGCCGAACCCACGACAGGTGCTGTAACCGAGATGGTGCCTGTACTGCCCGCATTGCAAAGGGCAGGGGTTGATACCGCCGTCGTAACCAGGGGCGGACCTGCCGCAACAGTAACAGGTACCGCATTGCTAAGACATCCTATCGCGTCGCGCACGACAATCTGGTGAGGCCCGGCCGCCATGTTATTGAACGTATAAGGAGCTACCCCCGACACAAAACTGCCGCCGTTCAAAGAAAAGGTGTAGGGAGCCGTTCCGCTAAAGGGAGTCACCACCAGCGTACCATTGACGGCACCGTCGCAAGTGGTGGCCGTTGGGGCGGCACCGGCGAGCAACGAAGGCCCTGCTGCGACCACCACCGCAAGCGTTCTGGAACAACCCAGGGCATCGGTTACCACAATGGAGTGACTACCCGAAGAAAGTCCGTTAAACGTATAGGTGCCGGCGGTCTGGGGAGCGGTGGTTGGACCTCCGTCTATAGCATAGCGAAAAGGTGCAGTTCCGGTACTGACCGTAACGGTGGCAGACCCGTTGTTGACAGTCGGGCAACTCGTTGCATTGGCTGCGGTCGTGGCATTGACACCCGAACCCTGTGGCACGTTTACCGTCAATGCCCCCGTACTGCAATTGGTTGCCCCATCGATAACGATCACGGTATGATTACCCGAAGAAACATTAGTAAATGTGAACGGCAATGTACCCACGACGGGTGCATTGGCATCTAGTTGAAATCGGTGTGGTCCCACCCCCGCTGCAGAACTAATGGTAATGGTGCCATTGTTGATGCCGGCGCAGGCCGTCGGCACCGAGGTGTAAGAAGCTTGCAGGGCTCCCACAGAGACCAGCGTTGCAGTAAGCGTACTGACACAGCCACTCGAGGCATCCGAGATTACCACGGTATAAGTACCAGCGCCCAGGTTAGTGAACGTGTAGTTGGTGGCAGATAACGTGGTAGCCGCCCCCCCGGCAATAGAATACGAATAGGGAGGCACTCCTACACCGGTCGGCACAGCGGCAGTGATAGTTCCATTGGATAACCCGCAACTCGGATTGTTACTGGTGGTCGTGGCATTTAAGCTGTTGTTGCGCGTGATAGAAAACGTATCGAGCGAAATCAGTTGCGTACCGGTGGCATCATTACTGTTAAAAATGGTCTTTACCACATACTGATTGGCTCCGGCAGCAGGACAAAAATTATTGAATCGTACATCCAAGAGACCTGGCGTGGTGGTAGCCGTATCGGCCGTGGCCAATACGGTGCCGGCCATGTTGAGCAACTGCGAAGTAAAGTAATACGAGGTAGATCCATTGGGAATAAACCGCCATCCTTCGTTGGTAGCTCCGGGATTCCAGATCGTGGCATTGCGAGTGGGGTGCGCAACGAACCTGCTCCGCAACCAATCCTGGATTCCTAAAATGGCCCTGCCGGAATTCGTAGTGGAGTTAGTGGTTCGATTCCCGATCTGAAAATCGATGATACCTGTAGACTCGTACAGAATAATTTGGAGATTATTCATAGCGGTCGAATTGAGCTGACCGTATGTTCCGATATTAAAATAACTGACCACAAATCTTCTACAAGGGTATTCTCCCTCTACGCGCCACTCAATACGCCGGCTGGGTAAACTTGCATTGGCATCGGGGCAGTTAATAAGCGGGTCACGCGGGCGAGGATCCAGGTCAGAGTACGCGATCATGATGGCCGCACGAGCATAAGAGGCAGAGGGAATAGCATTGGAAATAACATAAGTATTATACAAACTGGAGTTGGTCGTGTCGAACGTTAGCAACCCATTTGACCCTACCACCACCTTGCTAAAAAGCGAGTCGTAGAATCGAAAGGGAAACGGAAGGGCGAACTTAAGACCAAATACATCATCGCAATAAAGAGTGATGTCTTGGGTACCACTGGGGCTTACGTAAGGCAAGGGATTAAAGGGGATGGAACGCAGTACATAATCAGAAGTTGACTTTATATGCGGTACCTGAAAAACCACGTTGGTGCAAAGCTGGTTGCAGGGCAGGTTGACACTGGTGCCCTGTATCCCGGTCGGAAAACAAAGTTGGGCCGACACGCGAGCCGACAACATCCCGAGAAAAAGTGTTAAAAAAACAATTTTTACTAAGCTAGATCGCCGCATAATTAGGTTGAAAGATAAGAAATCACCCCGGAATATCCTCCATGTCATAGCGCTCTACCGACTCTACACCCGAAAGTTGCTGTAAGGCGCTGACCAGGGTCTCCAGCTCTTCTTTATCATGTACATAAAGCTTGATATTTCCCATAAAGAGCCCTTCTTTGGCCTCGATGGTAATGGCGGCGATATTGATCTTGAGTTCTCCGGAGATCAGGTTAGTGATCTTGCTGACCACCCCCACATCATCTATGCCGATAATCTTGATACCGGTCAAAAAAGAGATCTCCTTGTTCTTGGCCCATTTGGTCTTGACCACCCGGTGCCCGTAATGCGCGAGCAACTTGGCCGCATTCGGACAATTGGTACGGTGAATGGTGAGCCCTTTACCGGTGGTCACAAAACCAAACACGTCATCGCCCGGAATAGGCTTGCAACAATTGGCCAGTGCGTAGACGATCTTGTCGCTGCGTTCTCCAAAGATGACCAACTCGGTGTCTTTGCGCGGCAGCAGGTGATGCGGCGTAATCTCGGGGCGCTCGGGTAGCGGTGTCGTTTTGATCGGCTTGGGAGCTTCAAGTCGATCGCCAGTTACTTTAAATTCCTTGAGGTCTTTGAGATCGATCCCCTTGACCGCTACTTGGTAATAAAAATCAAGTTGATTACCGAGCTTATACCATTGGACCAGCTCTTCGATATTATGTGTCGAAAGAGAAACGCCCATTCCTTCCAGCTTGCGCTGTACGGTGTATTTGCCCTCGTCGGCCACTTTTCTTTTCTCTTCGCGCAAAGCATCTCGTATGCGTCCCTTGGCTTTGGAGGTAACGGCAAAACCCAACCAATCTTCCGAAGGTTTTTGCTTGTTGCTGGTAATAATCTCGACCTGGTCGCCGCTATGTAACCGGTGGCTGATGGGTACCAGCTTATGATTGACCTTGGCCCCGATAGTCCTGACCCCGATGGCACTGTGCACCGAAAACGCAAAGTCGAGAGCGGTAGAGCCTACCGGTAACATCTTGACATCGCCTTTGGGTGTGTATACATAGATCTCCTCTGCCAAAAAGCTGGTCTTGAAATCTTGCAAAAAGTCGATGCTATCGGTCTCTTGGTTGGAGATCACTTCGCGGATCTGTTGAAACCATTTATCAAAACGACTTTCGTCTTGGGCATCTTCTTTGTACTTCCAATGAGCGGCCAGTCCCTTCTCTGCGATCTCGTTCATTCGCTGCGAACGGATCTGCACTTCGACCCATCGGCCTTGCGCTCCCATTACCGTTGTATGTAAGGCCTCGTACCCATTGGACTTGGGGTTGCTGAGCCAGTCACGCAGTCTTTCCGGAGAGGGACTGTACTCGTCGGTGATCATAGAGTATACCTTCCAGCAATCCTCTTTTTCTTTTTCGTGCGGAGAGTCAAGAATAATCCGAATGGCAAAGAGATCGTAGACCTCTTCGAATTCGACCCCCTTCTTCTTCATTTTATTCCAAATAGAGTGAATGCTCTTGGGTCTTCCGTAGATCTCTGCCTTGAGTCCCGCTTCTTCTATCTTTTCGCGGATGGGGCGTATAAACTCATTGATGAACTTGGTTCTTTCTTTGCGCGTCTCGGCCAATTTGCGGGCGATCAGCCGGTAAGTGTCGGGCTCCATATACTTCATAGCCAGATCTTCCAGCTCGGTCTTGATGCTGTAGAGCCCCATACGATGCGCCAACGGCGCATAAATAAAGACCGTCTCCGAGGCGACCTTGAGCTGTTTTTCGCGCCTCATGCAATCGAGCGTGCGCATATTGTGCAAGCGATCTGACAGCTTGATCAGAATGACCCGGGGGTCATCGGTCAGGGTCAATAAGATCTTTTTAAAATTCTCGGCCTGTCTAGAAGCATTTACATCGACCACATTGGCGATCTTGGTAAGACCATCTACGATACGGGTAATCTCCTCTCCAAAATCTCTTCTTACATCATCTAAAGTAATGTCAGTATCCTCTACCGTATCGTGCAGCAAGGCACAGATCGAAGAGCGAACCCCGAGCCCAATCTCTTCGACACAGATCTTTGCCACCGCTATGGGATGCAGAATATACGGCTCGCCGCTTTTTCGGCGCATGGTCTTATGGGCTTCGGCGGCCAACTCAAAGGCCGTGCGGAGCAATCGCTTGTCGCCGGGTTTTATACGAGACTTCAAGACCTTGAGCAACGAGCGGTACTCGCGAAGAATGAGTTTCTTTTCTTCTTCTTCGGTCAGGTTATAAGGAGGTATGTGTGCGACCGCTTGCATGTATTACGAATTTACAAAATATCCTCTATGCAAACGGAGGGTACCGCTACGGCAAAAAGAAAAATCCGGTTAGTGACTCCACTCGTAACGAAGCAAGAGCTCATGTGCGTTAGCGCCTCGGTAAAAAACACTGAGCGGAGTCGAATAAATGTCAAACGAGTAGCCAATGGCCAGTTTCTTTTGCAACTTGACCCCGGCAGACAGCATCCAGCTTTGTCGCGCCCGAAACGAAATACCCCACCAAAAAAGATCTCGGTGCTCTACCCTTGCACCGGCCTGTAACTCCGTGGGCGCATTGGGTAAATAAATGACCAGAAAATTGGGAATGATGCGCGTGTTGTCATCCACCTGCCATTGGTAAGAACCATGCAAGTAAAAGTGTCTGTACAACCGTGCCTCTTGATTTCTCGACAGGTTGCCGCTGTAAAAATCAAGCTGTGACTGAACGAGCTGGCTAATAGACGCGCCCAGTTGCCATTTTGCGGCGGTATAGGCAATACCCGCGCCGGCATCTCCCTTAAATCGGTTGGCAGCACCGCCCAGCACCGGATCGGTACCTAAAGATCCGACCAGCATGGCCTTGTCAATGGCAAATTGCTGAAAACGCGCCTCCAAACCGACCGATAGCTGTGCACCATGTTGCAGCGGAATATGATAGGCATAAGAGGTTTGAACTCCTTTTCTGCTGGTGGGGCCGGTTATATCGCTGTAAAGATAGCCGCCGATACCGATCTTGGCATTTTGCAAATAAGTGGAGCCATACACCAGCGCCGTTACGGGGCTGCCCTCGATACCACTCCACATACTGCGGTACGACGCTCCCACTACCGTGTGCCGGTGCAATCCTGCCACAGCGGGATTATGAAGATTCCCCTGCAGCTCATAGAGCGACGAGGTCATGAGCTGTTGTGCCGCTACCGGGCCCAACGTAAGTGAGAGTAATAGTATACTTAAAATGCGATTCATAAAAATATTTTTAAGCATTGGTTAGCGCAAGATGGTGACGTTACCGGTTCTGTTTTCTACTTTGTTGTTAATAAGCCGGAAGGTGATCACATAGTAATACGTACCATCCGGAAGCGGGTTGCCATTATAGGTGCCGTCCCAGGTGTTGCGGTAATTCTTATCCTCAAAAACCTTTGCACCATACCGGTTAAATACCTGCACCTGTGCATTGGCCAGACAATTTCCGTTGGTAATAAGCCAGCGGTCATTGATACCGTCCCCGTTGGGTGTAAATGCATTCATGGGTTTTATACAATAAGGGATCACTGTCAGGGTCATGTCGTCGTTAGCCACGCAACCTTGGGTAGTGGTCACACGCAGCGCGTACGTGGTGGTAACCGATGGGTTGGCATTGGGGTTTAAGAGTGCCGGATTACTCAGAGCGGTAGAAGGGGTCCATAAATAGGTGCCTGCCGAACCACTGGCCTGCATGGCGTAGACGTCTCCAGCAATGATGGTAGCATCGGGGCCTGCATTGGCCGTGGCACCCGGAAAAATGGTGATCGTGATGGTGCGTTGTGTAGAGCAGGTTCCCAAGCGGGCCAACAGCGTATAGGTGGTGGTGACCGATGGCGAAAACACCGGCATGGCGATCGACGGGTTACTGACCCCATTGGTGGGTGTCCAGCTGTAATCGGTAGCATTGGAGGTTACAGAAGGAGTAAAGGAGGCGCCGAAACAAATGCTGGTTCCGTTAACGGGATCGGCCGTAAGAGTATTGGTAAAAGGGATGGTGACCGTGGTCGTGGTGGTACAGGGGGTACCCGGATTGCGGGTTACTACTGTATAAGTGCCGCCGCCCAGTCCTGCAAATGTATTGGAAGATTGCCAGGTAGTTCCGCCGTTGATGCTGTACTCGTATGTTGTGTTGGCACCCCCCGAAGCTGTTACAACGATACTTCCGGTAGTCGTACAGTTGGCGCCTGTGGTGGCGACCGATTGTGCGAGTGTGTTAGATACGGCCAGTGTAATGGTTTGCACACTGGACCTGCAATTGGAGGCATCGCGAACCACCACCGAATAAGTGCCTCCCGACAAACCGGTAAACACATTAGAGGACTGCCAAGTGGTTCCGCCGTTGATGCTATACTGTAAAGGGGCCGTTCCACCTTGGGCGGTTACGGTAATGATTCCATTGGCAGCACATACAGGATCGGTCTTAGCTACTGAAATGCCCGGCCCTGTTCTCTTTACAAAAACCGTATCGGTAAAACTCACATCCAAAGAAGGGTTGTTGCAATCACCAAAGGTTACCTGAACCACATAGGCCGTGCTATCGGCCGTGGGGCAAACGTTGGGAAAGTTCAGGTTAAGTACCCCGGGCGATAAGGTACTGGTGTCGGCCGTATTGACCGGTACGCCATTGACCAGCAAACGAGCCGACTTAAACCGAGAGGTACCCCCGCTGGGAATAAAGCGATGGGCCTCGTTCATGGCCGTAGTGCCCCATTGAGACGCGTTTCTGCCGGCGGGGGTTATAGCCTGGCTACGCGTAGCGTCTTGCATACCCAGTATGGCATTGCCTCCGTTCCAGCCAGTGCAAACGGGCTTATCTTGTATATAGACCTCTACGATTCCGGTTGCTTCGTAAAGCACCATCTGATGAGTGGCCCTTGGAACGGTACAACTTGAACCGAAATAGGGAATATCGTTATAGCTGGCAATAAAGCGGCGAGTGGGAGCCGTGCCCTCTATTCTCCACTCGATCTTT
>CAZZLP010000025.1:0-11617 GCA_964654705.1 uncultured Chitinophaga sp. | reverse complement strand
TTTTATCTCTTCAGAGATTAAGATATTGGGCAGTTCATCGGTAAGCGTGGGGGGTGTTAACGCTGCCGTAAAAAAAGGTTTTTGATGATAGCCGGTCGATCCCTTATTGAAAAATATCAGCTAATGCCTCACCCCGAGGGAGGGTATTATCGCTCTACGTACCGTGCTTCATTGGTATTACCCTCCCACGCATTGCCTAAGACATTTGGAGGGGAGCGTCTCGTGTCGAGTGCCATCTATTTTTTACTGGAGGCAGGTGACTTCTCTGCTTTTCATCGTATTAAGAGTGATGAGTGCTGGCATTTTTATCAGGGTGATCCGCTCTGGATCCATTGTCTGGACCAGCAAGGGAAGTATACTCGTTACACGTTGGGGGCAGGCGAGGAGACCGATTGGCACTATCAGCTGGTAGTGCCGGCGGGTACTTGGTTTGCCAGTGAGCCGGCTAGTGGTTCGCATTACTCTTTTGTGGGCTGTACGGTAGCCCCCGGCTTTGATTTTGCCGATTTCGAATTGGCCGGTGCGGCGAATTTGGCGGCGCGGTATCCGCAGCTGCGAGCGCTCATCTCTGAACGCTGCCGCTTGCCATAATTGAATTATCTTCGAGGCCATTTTAATGGGTATGTCCGAAGAGAAAAGTTTAAATTTTATAGAAGAGATCATCGAAAATGATCTGCAATCGGGTAAGCATGCTTCGATCGTTACTCGATTTCCGCCGGAGCCCAACGGCTACCTGCATATTGGTCATGCTTCTAGCATGTGTCTAAACTTCGGGCTTAGTCAAACCTTTCCCGGCTATACGAACCTTCGGTTTGATGATACAAATCCTTCTACCGAAGAAACCGAATACGTTGACAGTATCAAAGAGGACGTTCGGTGGTTGGGTTTTGAGTGGAAGCACGAGCGTTATGCCAGTGATTACTTCGATCAGCTCTATGCGTTCGCCTTGCAATTGATCGAAAAGGGATATGCATACGTAGACGATAGTACTCCCGAACAGATTGCCGCATTGAAAGGAACACCGACCACGCCCGGTACCAATAGCCCTTATCGTAACCGGTCTGTCGAAGAAAATCTAGACCTCTTTACCCGTATGCGCAATGGCGAATTTCCCGACGGAGCTCGTACGCTCAGGGCCCGTATCGACATGGAGCATATCAATATGCTGATGCGAGACCCCATTCTCTACCGCATCAAGCATGCCCATCATCACCGTACGGCTAATAAATGGTGTATCTATCCGATGTACGATTTTGCCCATGGCCAAAGCGATTCGATCGAAGAGGTCACTCATTCGATTTGTACCATGGAGTTCGTCCCACACCGAGAATTGTATGATTGGTTAATCGCCAAGCTGAATATCTATCCGTCCAAGCAGTATGAGTTTGCCCGCCGCAACATCAACTATACCGTTACTAGCAAAAGAAAGTTGCTGCAGCTGGTCAACGAAAAAAAGGTCAGCGGCTGGGACGATCCGCGTATGCCCACTATCAGCGGGCTTCGCAGAAGAGGGTATACGCCGCAGAGCATAAGAGAGTTTTGCGAGCGAATCGGCATAGCCAAGAGAGATAACATGGTCGATGTTGGCTTATTAGAATTTTGCGTCCGTGAGCACCTAAACAAGATCGCACTTCGCCGAATGGTGGTGTTCGATCCCGTTAAACTGGTCATTACCGATTATAGTGGCGAAGAGTGGCTAAGTACCGAGAACAACCCCGAAGATCCTGCTACCGGTAACAGACAGATCCCCTTTAGCAACACGCTCTACATAGAGCGGGAGGATTTTATGGAGCAGCCTCCCAAAAAATATTTTCGTCTGGCTCCCGGGCAAATGGTCCGGCTAAAGAGTGCCTATATTATTCGCTGTGACGAGGTCGTCAAAGATGACCAAGGTGCCATTACCGAGATCAGATGCAGTCATTTGCCCAACAGTAAAAGTGGCACCGATACCAGCGGAGTCAACGTAAAAGGCACCTTGCATTGGGTCAGCGTAGCGCATGCGCTCAAAATAGAGGTGCGTTTGTACGATCGTCTCTTTAGCGTGGAGGATCCCACCGATGAATCGGCCGATTTTATGCAATACCTGAACCCGGACTCGTTGAACATCCTGTCTGCGGTCTATGCTGAGCCTTCGCTGGCAGAGGCCCATTCGCAAGAAAGGTTTCAGTTTATTCGAAAAGGTTATTTTGTAGTCGATCGCGATAGCACACCTGGCAAACCGGTCTTTAATAAAACGGTAGGGTTAAAGGATACCTGGGCCGCAGCCGGTCAAAAAAAATAAACAGAAGTTATTGCCATGCGCTCGCTTTGAAAAGGGATAGGCGAGACCCTCCATTAAAAAGACTTCGGTGGTTAAGACGACCTTACTATCGATATTCTCCAAATACCCCTCTCAGCGTATCGGCAATTTCTCCCAGGGTACAGTTGGCCTCAATGGCCTCCACTACTGCCGGCATCAGGTTGGTGCCATCCACCGCGTGTTGACGCAAAGCAGCAAGCAATGCCTGACAATGGTTATTGTTGCGATTTTGTCTAAGTTGTTGCAGTTTCTCGCATTGCGTGGCACGAATGCCATCGTCGACACGAAGCAGTGGTATGTTGTTTTTCTCTTCGGTTTGAAATTTATTGACACCCACAATAATCTTTTCGCCTTGCTCCATTTGTTGCTGAAAGGTATACGCGCTTTTTGCGATCTCCTCTTGCATAAAACCTTTTTCTATCGCCGCAACACTGCCTCCCATCTTGTCAATCAGATCGATCAGCTTCCAGGCCTCTTGCTCTACCGAGGCTGTCAGGGATTCGACATAAAACGATCCGGCCAGCGGATCGACCGTATCGGCTATGCCGCTTTCGAAGGCCACGATCTGTTGGGTGCGAAGAGCAATGGCAGCTGCCTCTTGGGTCGGAAGGCTCAGTGCCTCGTCGTAACCATTGGTATGAAGCGATTGCGTGCCTCCTAAAACGGCAGCCAGCGTTTGCACGGTTACACGGGCAATATTGTTATGCGGTTGTTGTGCGGTCAGCGTGCTGCCTCCGGTCTGGGCATGAAAACGAAGCATCATGGCCCTGGGGTCGGTGGCTCCCAGCGATTTCATGATGGTTGCCCACATGCGACGAGCCGCCCTGAACTTGGCCACTTCTTCGAAAAGATTGTTGTGCGCGTTAAAGAAGAAAGAAAGTCTTCTTCCAAATACATCGATATCCAATCCTTTTTTTAAGGCGGCCTCTACATAGGCCTTGCCGTTACTGAGGGTAAAAGCGATCTCTTGCACCGCCGTGCTGCCCGCCTCGCGAATATGATAGCCGGAAATAGAGATCGTATTCCATTTTGGTACTTCTTGACTGCACCACTCAAATAGGTCGGTAATGATCCGCATCGAAGGCTGGGGCGGATAAATGTAGGTGCCTCTTGCGGCATATTCTTTTAAGATATCGTTTTGGATAGTTCCATTTAATTTTTTAAGATCGGCCCCTTGCTGTTTGGCTACGGCAGCATACAGCCCCAGTAAAATAAAACCCGTGGCATTGATCGTCATGGAGGTGCTGACCTCTTCGAGACGAATACCATTGAACAACTCTCGCATATCCTCTATCGAATCGATGGCCACACCGACCTTGCCTACTTCCCCATCGGCCAGTTCATGATCGCTGTCGTAGCCAATTTGCGTGGGCAGATCAAAGGCAACGCTGAGTCCGCTGACCCCCTGCGATAGCAGGTAATGATAGCGCTTATTGCTTTCGGCCGCAGTCGAAAATCCGGCATACTGCCGCATGGTCCAGAGTTTGCCGCGGTACATGTCGGGTTGCACCCCGCGGGTAAACGGATACATGCCCGGCATGCCGGGACCCTCGGCGGGCAGGTCCTGTTCGGTATAAATTTTCTTAATGGGTATCGAGGATTCGGTATAACGTTGTTGTTCGTTCATGGGTTGCCGGTTGATCTTACCGCATCAGGCGTTGGGCTTCTTCGTTCAATATCGTTTTTACCACATCGTCCAGAGGTTTGCCTTGGTCCGAAAGTCTGAGTTCCAAAAGTTTTTTGTTGAGCATAGAGCCAGTGGCCTGCCAACCCAGCGATTGGGCCACCTGATGGATCAGTAAAATATTTTGTTCTTTCAGGTTACGCACCGCTTCCCAGGCGGCGGCGCTCACATAGAGCTGCTGGGTGCTGTTATAATCGAATTCTTGCTTGATGGTCTCTGTTAGCAAGACCTTCATTTCGTCGGCAGTGGCCGATGGATTGTTGAGCCGGCCAATCAGGTGAGGCAGTGCAATGCGTTCCGATAACAAAATGAGCCTTTCGTAGGCCTGCAAACGCATGGGAAGGGTTTGCGCGTCTTTAGAAGCAGGTGCCAACGGTTTATTCTTGATGATGATCAGCCCCACTACGGCAACAGCCAATAACACCAGCAGTAGCAGGGTGGTAAGGTCTATATCCATGTTAAATTCTGCCAAGATGTTGTAAAAGTATAGCGAAATCGCAGGTTTTTATAATTTTGCGGTATGGAAATGACAAATACCTTGCCTGTAACACTTACGTCGGGCGCCATCAAGGCGATCAAAAAGTTGATGGATGTACCCGATTTTAATGCCACACAACGCCTGCGGATCGGGGTCAAAGGCGGTGGCTGCTCCGGCATGACCTACGTGCTGGGATTTGACGCGCCCACCGATCGCGATCAACTATTCGAGATAGAGGGCATACCCTGTACTATGGAAAAGGCGCACGAGATTTATTTGCTGGGGATGGAGGTAGATTGGCATGATGGTCTTGACAATCGCGGATTTACTTTTCAAAATCCCAATGCCAGCAAGACCTGCGGCTGCGGAACTAGTTTTGCCGTTTGATCTATAACACACTCCCATAAAAAAACCCCCTTGCCAGGCAAGCGGGTTTTTTTATGTCTTCAAAAGCTCCGGTCAGCTTTTTTGTGTTTTATCTTTTTTACCCTCTAGGTCGACCAAAATGGGGGCGGCCACAAAAATGGAGGAGTACACGCCGGTCAATACTCCGATCAACATGGCAAAGGCAAATCCACGGGTTACCTCACCACCTACCAAAAACAGAATAAGGATGGTCAGAAACACGGTAAGTGAGGTCATGATGGTACGGCTCAGCGTCTCATTGATGGCACGATTGATAACCTCGGCACGAGAAGCAGAGGGCATCAGTCGGGTATCCTCGCGGATACGGTCAAACACGATCACGGTATCGTTCATCGAGAAACCGATCACGGTCAGTACCGCCGCAATAAAATGCTGGTCGATCTCCAGCGGAAAAGGCACCAGATCTTTAGCAAAAGAGAATACGATCAACGTGACCAATACGTCGTGCAACAAGGCTACAATGGTACCCAAAGAATATCGCCAGTCACGGAAACGAATAAAGATGTACAAGAAGATCACCAACAGCGCGAACAAGGTTGCCTTGACCGCACCGGACTTCAGGTCATCGGAGATGGTGGGCAATACTTTTTTGGTCTGTGGAATGTAGCGATCCGATTTGAATTCCTGAAAGCTGATACCGGCAGGTATATAATTCTTGAGACCTTCATACAACCGGTATTCGACGATCGAATCGGCTAAGGATCCGCGTGTGTCCTTGATCAGATAAGAAGTCGTGATATCGAGCTTTGAATTATCCCCAATGGTCTTGATGATGGTATTCTCCCCTTCAAAGGCTCGGTTGAGTTCCGATCTTACCTTTTCTACTTCGACCGGCTGCGGAAACTGAACGGTATAGCTTCTGCCTCCGTTAAACTCCACGCCGTAGTTGAAGCCATTAAAGAAAGATCCGATACCGCCTATCAGCACTACTACCGATATGATATAGGCGATCTTTCTGTATTCGATAAATTTATACTGGGCATGCTGGAAGATCTTTTTGGAGATGCCGGTAAAATACTCAACATGTTTTTTCTTGTTGGTAAACATGTCGCTGACCCAACGGCTTACCATGATACCGCAGAAAAGCGATAAAAGCAGTCCGAGGATCTGCGTGGTGGCAAAACCCTTTACGGGGCCCAGACCAAAGTAGAACAAGATGATGGCGGTCAATAGCGTCGTAACGTGTCCGTCCAACACGGGCGGCAACGATCGGCTGTAACCATCATTGATGGCGGTCAGGTATCCTTTTCCTCTTTTTAGTTCTTCTTTGATGCGTTCGTAGATGACCACGTTAGTATCGACCGCCATACCGATGGTCAGCACGAGACCGGCAATACCGGGCGCAGTGAGCGTGGCTCCCAGGCCCGCCAGTATACCTACGGTAAACAGCAGGTTGAGAATAAGGGCAATGTTGGCGATCCATCCGCTGGTGTTGTAATACAATAACATCAGCGAAAAAATGACCACGAAAGAAATGATAAAGCTAAGCGAGCCACCGTGCACGGCCTCTTCTCCAAGGGTCGGACCAACCTGCTGCTCCTGCACGATCTTGGCAGGGGCGGGCAGCTTACCGATCTTGAGAATGTTGGCCAGGTCTGCGGCCTCTTGTTGGGTATAGCTACCCGAGATCGATGAAACGCCATTGGGAATGGCATTGATTACATTGGGGGCAGAAAAAACGATATTGTCCAGTACGATCGCAATGGGGTTGCCTACGTTCTCTTCGGTCATTCTTTTCCAAATGGCCGCTCCCGCAGGGCGCATGGTCATTTCGATCTGCACCTTTCCGTACTGATCGAAATCCTGACGGGCATCAGCAATGGCATCGCCCTCCAGCTTAGCCTGGGTACGGTTGTAGGTCTTTAAAGCGTACAGGGGCACTGCAGTGGCAGCCACACCGTTCTTGTCTTTTTCGGCTACGCCATAAGCCCATATAACATCCGAGGGGAAATTGACATTGAACTCATCGAGATAGGTGCGAAACTGAGCCGTGTCACGCACATTGACCATACCGATGGCAGCAGGGTAGGTAACAGCTCCTTTTTCGTCCTGAAAAGGCTGTGCGAACATCAGGAACTTGTCGATGGTGTTACCCTGCGTGGCAGCAGTGATGGTCTTGGCCTTGTTGGTATCGGGAGAGGTATTACCAATGGCGGCTGAAAGTGTTTTTGTTTTTCCGGTATCCTTTTTATCGGCAGCGTTGGCAGTGCTGTCGGGGGCAGGAGTGCTCTCTTTTTTTAAGGCCGTAGTATCGGTCTTTCCACCGTACTTGGCATTGAAGGCATTGACCGTACGCTGCCAGCCGTTGGCATACGAATTATTCTTAAGCGTGTATACCTCCCAGAATTGCAGATTGGCCGTGCTTTGCAATAATTTTCTTACGCGGTCTTTGTCTTTGATACCGGGAAGCTCCACATTAATCAAGCCTCTGTTGGGTATGGGATTGATAGAGGGCTGGGCAACACCAAACTGATCAATACGGGTGGTCAGACGGTCAAAGGTCAGGTCAAAGGCAGCACGAGCCTGCGTGCGGATGTACGTCTCTACTTCTTGATCGGACGATTTAATGCTGATGGCATTGGAACTTCCGCCGGCAAAAAGGGTAGAGAGGGCGCGGTTCGGATCCAGCCTTTTGTATTCCTGAATAAAAAGGGTAATAAAGTCGGCATCGCTATTCGCCTTGCGCAGGTCGGCATTTTGAAGAGCCTTTATAAAGTTAGGGTCGGTCGTGTTGTTGGCCAGTGAGCGGAGCAAACCCGACATCTCCACTTCGAGAGTTACGTTCATTCCCCCTTGCAGGTCAAGTCCCAGGTTGAGTTCTTCTTCTTTGGCTTTTTTGTAGCTCATGGCCCCGTTAATACCGTAAGTAACGGTGCTGTTCTCTTCGGCTTTGATTAGGCTATCACGATAAACGGAAAGTCTTCTGTCTAAAAATTCTTGCCACAGGGCCTGCGAATCTTTATTGCCGGGATACTTGGCGGCGGCCAATGGGTAAGAAGACTTGACGTATTGAGTGGCCTTCTCTTCTGCTTTTTTCTCGAAATCGCGCACCAGCCAGGTAAACGAAAGCTGGTACAAAGAATAAATGATCAGCAGGACAGTGAAAAAACGAACCAGACCTTTGAGTTGCATATATTGGTTGATTTACTTAATTTTTAAGGACGGCAAAGATAGCTTTTTTAGAGCAAACTTGCCTAACAAAAACTAGCCGGTAACCGCTGATTTTTAAATCCTTACCCAATTGTATTTTCTGTCGTATTTTGGGAGCACCATGAAAGTCCTGCTTCGCTTTTGTTTTCTGTTGCTGGTTTTGCCACCCGCCGGCTGTAACCTATGGGCGCAAAATATTACTGTGGCTAACAAAAAGATTGCAAAAAAAATAAACGATAAGGCTGGTATAAATCTGATATACAATATTTTAAAGTATTCTAGTGATAGTCTGGCCAGGATCTTGGCCGATGCCCCTGAGCCTTGGGGAATACAGGTCATCTACACCCCGGTAAAAAAGTCCGGAAAGAGGCCTTCTAACTTTAGAGACTATTTTTTTAACGTCGATACGGGCCGCTATTTTTATCCGGCCTCTACCGTTAAGCTGCCCATCGCCATATTGGCCTTGCAGCGGCTGCGCGAGCTTTCCATTTCGGGACTGGATCGAAATAGTACGTTTATTACCGAAAAAGACCGCCCCTTGCAAAGCGAGGTCTTTAACGATCCCACGTCGGCCGATGGTCGCCCCACCATTGCCCATTACATAAAAAAGATCTTATTGGTTAGTGATAATGATGCCTACAACCGGCTCTATGAGTGGTTGGGGCAAGATTACATTAACGAGACCCTGCACCGGTTGGGCTATGGTAATACCGAGATCTTGCACCGGCTTAGCCTGCCACTGAGTACCGAAGAGAACCGCTATACCAACCCTGTTTTATTCTTTGACACCGCCGGTAAGTTACTATACAGGCAAGAAGGACAATATGCCCGGCACCGCCCCCGCGCCTGGTCCATACCAATGGGAAAGGGCTATATAAGTCGAGGTCAACTGGTAGCGGAACCGTTTGATTTTTCTTATAAGAACCGGCTGCCGTTGCCTGATCTGCATCATATGGTAAGACAATTGCTTTTTCCTGCTTCGGTGCCTGCATCAAGAAGATTTGATCTGGCTGCCGACGACCTTGAATTTTTGCGCGATTATATGAGCCGGTTGCCTTCGCAAAGCGACTTTCCCTCTTATGATACAGCAGTGGTGTGGGATAATTATGTGAAGTTTTTGTACTACGGATCTTCTTATGAAAAACCCGACCCGGGTATTCGTATTTACAACAAAGTAGGCAACGCTTACGGATTTTTAATCGATGCCGCTTGTTTTGAGAATCGGAACTCCCAAAAAAAATTTCTACTCAGCGCCGTTATTTATTGTAATAGCGATGAGATCTTTAACGACGACCGCTACGATTACGACAACGTGGGGTATCCCTTTTTACAAGTCTTGGGCAGGGCGGTTTACGCTGCTTTCATTTCGCAACAGAAGCGTCGTACATCGAAATAGTTTATCGTAACTTGCCCTTTGAAAAGCCTCCCGCCATGGCACTATCCCGTTTTTTAGATCGCTTCAACGAACCTGAGACCCTTCGCATGGCACAATTGGCAAGGGAGTTAAGGGCCCGGGGTGTCGATGTAATCGATATGAGTCTGGGCGAGCCGGATTTTGATACACCGGCTCATATCAAAGAGGCTGCCATTACCGCCATTCACGAAAACTGGACCCATTACACACCTGTGGCGGGTTTACCCGATCTGCGTCAAGCGGTATGTGATAAATTAAAAAGAGATAACCTGTTGGAGTACCAGCCGGCCCAGATCGTGGTCTCTACCGGTGCCAAGCAAAGTTTGGCCAATGCCATACTCTCGTTGGTCGATGAAGACGAAGAGGTTATTATTCCCACGCCCTTTTGGGTTACTTACAGCGAGTTGGTAAAGATCGCCAGAGGCAAGGTCAAAGCCATTCGCACCACGGCAGAAAGCGGATTTAAGCTTTCGCCCGCGCAGTTGCAAGAGGCCATTGGTCCGAACACTAAGCTTTTTATGTTCTCTTCTCCTTGCAACCCCAGTGGCGCGGTATACACGCAGGCCGAATTGGCCTCTTTGGTAGAGGTCTTCGAAAAAAATCCACAGGTCTATATTGTCTCTGATGAGATCTATGAGTATATCAATTTTATCGGAACACATGCCAGTATCGCCTCTTTTGCCACTGTCAAAGACCGTGTGATCTTGATCAACGGACTCAGCAAGGGGTTTGCCATGACCGGCTGGCGACTGGGTTACATGGCGGCGCCATTGGCCGTGGCCAAGGCTTGCGAAAAAGTGCAGGGGCAATTTACCAGCGGCGCCAACTCCATTACACAAAAAGCGGCAGTGGCAGCCCTTATGGCAGACCTCAGACCCACACAAGAGATGGTCTTGGAGTTTGCCAAGCGAAGAGCGCTGGTGCTAGAATTGATGCAGGCCATTCCCGGTCTGCAGTGCCCTTCTCCGGCAGGAGCTTTTTATGTTTTCCCGGATATGAGCGATTACTTTGGTAAATCCGACGGCGAAACGCTTATCAGTAATGCCGCCGATCTGAGCATGTATTTACTTAATAAGGCGCATGTCTCTTCTGTTATGGGAGATGCATTCGGAGAGCCCCTATGCGTACGCTTTTCATTTGCCAACAGCCTCGATAAAATAAAAGAAGGGTGGAGCAGGATCACCGTGGCGCTGGCTGCTTTGCAAGCTCGATGAGTTTTTGGTGCAGTGCCAACACCTGAGGCAACAAGCCCATCCGCTCGTCATTGACGATGACAAAGTCACAAAGTTTAAGCTTGATGGTATCTTGCAATTGGGTCGCCATTCTTTTTTTTACGTCTGCCTCGCTTAGTCCGTCACGTTTCATTACGCGTTGCAGACGAAGAGACACGGGGGCCGATACACCGATCACATAGTCGAGTCCTTCGGCAGCACCACTTTCAAAAAGCAGGGCCGCCTCTCGCAGCGCATAGATCGATCGTTGCTTCGAGAGCCAGTCGGTAGCGTCGTCGATGGTGGCCGGGTGCACAAGCAAATTGAGCTGCTCTCTTTTTGCAGCGTCCTGAAAGACCAATGAGCCCAGGTAAGCGGTATTTAAAATACCATCTTGGTAACAGGCCTCACCAAATGTCTTTACCAGCAAACCTTTTAGTTCGGGGTCAGTGTTCATTAGCCTCTTGGCCGCCACATCGGCATAGTATACCGGAATGCCCAGGGTTTCAAAGATCCTGGCCACGGTGGTCTTGCCACTGCCAATTCCTCCGGTCAGGCCAATGCGAAGCATGTTTATTTTTTCTCGTTCGAAGCCGGCTTGTTAAGGGCGGTGGTCCAATCCATACTAATGGCCGACTTCTCGATCTTCAAATAGCTGCCGGGGCTGGTCTCGATGGTAAGCGTGGAACCATCGTCGTTGACCTTGTTGATAGTGGCATGTATACCGGCAATGGTTACGATCTTGTCTCCCTTATTAAGATTGTCAATAAAGGTCTTCTGACTCTTGGCTCGTTGTGCCTGGGGGCGAATAAAGAATAACCAAAATACCAGGACCATCAATCCCAGAAAAACGAATTGAAATCCGCCAAAACCGGGTTGAGCGTGCGCTTGCAAGAAGTAGAGAGAATACATAGTGAAGGGAGTTGGTGTGTAGAAGATTTTGTTATTATTGAGC